>NZ_JBQAGB010000013.1:0-152497 GCF_051916145.1 Bacillus cereus group sp. MYBK245-2
AACCCACGAGCCCGTTACCAAGTCCGCAGTTTCGGATGGAGATAGACTTTGCATCTAATCTAGTAGCAGAAGCTACCCTGTGGGAATGCGACTTCTTGTCGCACCATAATTCTCGATATAGGAAGTTCTATTTTAGTAAACTCATAGCAACTACAATACATCCAACTATAAATAATTCTTTTTTAAATATGTATTTTTATCTTTACTTAGGATATGCTATAGTCTTTTCCTTAAAAATGTTTCCATAATATCTCTCTTAAATCTTTCATAATTGAACTGAAAAGCGATATTATGTGTTTTATAACCTGGATTTGTCACAAAACGAAAGTCTGCGATACTTTGACCAAATCCTTCTCCTTGATCGGGAATTACTTTGATGGGCACTTTTGACAGACGAACTGCATCTGGATTCAACAAATACCATATTGTTACAAAATCATGCATAGGGCTTCCTCCTATGCCAGGATTCGATTTAGAGTAGAAATTATAGTAGTAGTCTAACATAGGTTTGATGATGAGTCCTGCAAGGTCTTGTGTATTCCGGTGAAATGCATCAATTTGTTGAACCATTTCAGGTGTAACAATCGCGTGTTGGGTGACGTTTAATGGAATAATTGTCAAATTCTTCGCATGCTGCAGAATTAAGTTTGCTGCATAAGGGTCTGCGTAAAAGTTAGCTTCAGCCACAGCAGTCACGTTTCCGGGGTAAAAAAAGGCTCCACCCATGCAAATGTATTCTTTCACATTCCGCATTGCTTCTAAATTCAAAATAAATGACGTAGCCAATGATGAAAGTCTTCCCAAATTGATAATTGTAAGATCGTCTAAATTTGAGTTTATAATTTTGTAAATATCATTTATGGGATAAATTGGATAAGGGATTTCAGGTGGAATGATAGGTCCTAGTCCTACTTTTCCATGTACTTCAGGAAAATATTGAACCAATATACCTGTTAAAGGTACAGAAGCACCGAGAAATACGGGTATCTCTTTTCTTCCCGAAATATACTTCAAATAGTTAATATTTTTTATAGCATTCTCTCTCGATACATTTCCATAATCCGCTACAATCCCCACAAGTTGGATATCCTTACGAAAAAAGGTGTACAGAATAGCAAACACATCATCAATTCCCAAATCTGTAAACAAGAGAACTTTTTTGGGCATATGTTTTCCTCCAAAAGCCATAAAATTTTATTTTTACTAAGGATGTAATGAATAGGCTTGTACTATATTTGATATATATTTGATATATATTTTATATATTCTTCAATAGTACATTTTGTTCATCTATAACTTTAGATATCTTATATGTGTTTGCATCTAAAAAAGTATTTTTGTTTTGTATATTGTATACAAGTACAGTTAACATAACGCATCATTATTGGTAGAGAGGAAAAAAGCGGGCCCTTACTCTCACAGGGAGTCCGCTTTTTTTTGTTCTATGGATCTATTCAATTTTTTATACATTCCTATCTTGGTGCGGTTTTAGGGTTCTCGTTTGTTACTGAATTACTCGAAAAATTGTATAAAATTATGCATACTCTTAGCGTGTTTTTTCCGAAATACTAGCGGTCCCCCTAGTAAGGCTGCATTCTAGATTTTGATTTAACCTATAGCAAACTTATGATTTTAAAATTATTCTTGCATTTGAGTAGAAATACCATTATATTTGTATTAACAACTATATAAATAAACCATAATTTACGTGAAGGACACACCTTACGTACCATCCCAACGGTACAGGTGTGTCCTTTTTTACGTTCTAGGAGGAAAATATAATGGCAGAAGATAAGACAAACACTCAAACTGTAGAAGAACTTGGAATGGCTTTTGAAGCAGAGAACCTACAAGGTGACACAGTGCTAGAAACAAACTTTAATCAATTTGAGCGAGTACGTGATCATGAACTAGAGGAATTAGCCCGTATGAAACGTGAGCGTACTGTAGGAAAAGGCTTGATTACAGTCGTATCTGAAAAGCTATTCCCAACTAAAAACGGAAAGTCTGAGCGTATACAAGTACTTACAATGCAAATTGGTACTCATACAACAGCATATTGCCCCATTACAGAGGCAGGTATAAATGTTCCTAAAAATCCTCAATGGCTAGTTGGTAGAACCAAGCCTTTAATCATTGAACACTTCCAAAAAACGGAGGAAGGCAACTTTGCTGTTGTATCTATCACTGCAGGAGAATTGGCACTTCAAAAAAGATTATATGAAGAAGTGACAGCGCAAGAGGGCAACAAGGTATACACAGGAACCGTTTCAGGACATATCCCATCTGCACAAACAGTCTTAGTTGAAGTACACGGTGTAACAATAGGTGTACGGTACTCACACTGGTCCTATACATTCGTCCGTCCGGAGGATATTGTCATTGGTGATGTTGTAGAACTTATCATCGATAAAGTAGGGGAAAAGAATGGCCGTTATGAATTTAGAGGAAATAAAAAGAAACTAGAAACAGATCCAATTGAAAAATTGTTAGAACTAAAGAAACGCCGTGACCGATTTGTAGGTAAAATTGTAGGGGTAGACGCTATTGCGGGTATTTTCGTAGAGGTTGCACCAGGAATTCAGTTTAAAGGACTCAAGAGCCGTAATCTTGCCAATCCAACTGTAGAAGATGCGAAAAATCAAACGATTGTTACATGTGAGCTGCTTAATATCGACGCCAAAAATAGAAAAGGTACAGTGCGTATCCTAAATTATCCGCAGGGACAAAGTAAAAAAACTAATTCGTCAATTTTCCAATTTTAATGGATGACTATGCGTACAATAGAGAAACAATTGCCTACTTATGTCCCTTCTATTCCTCATTTATCAAGTGAGGATGTACAGGGACTTAAAATATATCGAATACATGAACTGGATAAAACCTATGTATTCCATTCTTTTGACGAATTGGTTAAGTTTAAGCAGCGTTTAACAGAAGAACAGTATACCGTACTTGCTTTCATTGGTGTTCATACATCTGTTCGATTTAATCATTTATTATATTTATTTAAGGATAAATATTCACGTAAGAAAATAAATGATGCACTTCAAGGATTACTTTACTACCGTCTAATTGAAAAATGGCAAGTGGAGAGTTTTGATATGGAGATCTTTGAAGAAACATATACGTTATCCGACAATGGTTACAAATTTTTAAAATACTGGCAGGGAAATATGTTCTTCTTTGCTCCAGAACGAATTGATAATCACGGTAAATATGTTCACCTACGTTATTGGCACGATATAGATTTAATCTGCCATCTACGTTATGCTCCATCGTTTTTAGGGCATATCATGCATCCATCTATTAGTAAAGGGGTTTTTACCCCTCCTTTAAGTTTTGCAGTGCAAGGCGGAGTAAATCATAAATTTAATTTCGTTGTATACTCCTCCCTATTAACAGATAAAAAGGATCGTTTAAAACGAATTATTGCTCGATGGAAAGATTTCGTAGAGTCAGGAAAAGATGTTATTATGCAAGATTTAGGAAACAATCCTACAGTCTTAGTTATATATGTTTCTACTGAAAACCAAGCAAAGAAAATTAATAATGAACTATTACTCGACCTGCTTCCTGGTAAAGTATTGTTATGTATAGGAGAAACCTTGCACATACAAGGATTGCAACATGCATTTTATGAGCCCCTTGCAGAAGGGGAGATTAAACAATTAAATACAAAGTTATTCATAACAAACTAAGCCACCCCTGCACTCTTAAGGGGTGGCTAGTTTTCTTATATAAGCTTTAGAATTTCGTAATGTAGGCTAAACCTTTTTAAGTAGTTTTTCCATAAATTCATTATGTAACTGTATACCCTCGTCATATAGACTATTAAACTTATCTAGTGTATCTTCTTCTTCCATAGTAGGATCAAAATAAAGTATATCTGTAGCTTCCCATAATTTTGCCCCAGCTTTTCTAAATATTTTTTCTTCTTCTTCTAATTCTTTAGGCGGAATTGCAGTTAACACTTTATCAAGATGCTCCTGGGCTTGTCTCATAAGAGCTTGTACAGATTTTTTATCTTTCGCAAATGGTTTATCATCTTTAAAGCAAGCAAGAAATGCTTTTAATTCCTTAGAGACAATCGATATATATTCTTCTTTAGTAATACGTCTATAATCTCTATTTTTTTCATGAAGTTGGTTTCGTGCATTTTCACCTAATTTTTCCTCGAAGGAATTTGAGTAGTTAGACATTTCATCTAAATCTTTTTCGCTAGTGTTATCAAACATATTGGTTGATTTACTAGTTAATTCTGGCATTTTATTAATTTCATTAATTAACATTTTAGAGTATTTTTTATAGTCTTCATGTGCTTCTTTAAATTCAGAAGGAGCATTTATTTTTTGAATTTTATTAATGAGGGAAATAGCTTTTTCAGCATGTTCTTTTCTCTCATTAAATGATAGAGATTTGTCACTCGCCTTCTCCATCTCTTCACCAGATTCATGTCCTACCTTTGCTATTGCTTCAATATATTCTTCTTTAGATACTGAACACGCTGCTAATACTACAAAACACATAATAGCAGTAATAATTTTGTATAATTTCATAAATCCTCCTATATTTACATAAAATATTATTTTAATTCATTATTTTAACATATACAAATATAAAAAAACAAACTTCATAATTACCATTTCAAATCGGTTGCAAACAATCTTCTCATTAAAAACAACTTAAGAAAATTAATTATCCTGTATCTGCCCCTATACAAATTACGGATTTTACGAAATAATATTCTTTGACACCTTTATGCAGAAAAACAATATATACAAATATAATCATTCGTGTAAAGGAATATATTTGAAAGGGGTAACACATTGCTACGTATACAACGAGGGTACATGTATGATCCAGATGATAATGAGGTCATTGTAAACGAAATTTTCTACAACGCTGCATCCGAACAAAAGTTAGGAAGCAAAATGGGTGTGTTTGCTGCAGAAAAACTCCCTACTTCCATTTTTAAAAAAGTTCAAGAAAACGAAAGTATGTCTTATATGGAAAGTATGGAAGTAGAAGAACAAACCATTCCAGAAATACTTTGTTATTTAGACCAAAATCAAAAACCAGAAAAACTCTATTTTGAAATGCAGTACATGAAGTAACAACAAGAACTGAAATAAGAGGGGATTTATAAACGTTGAAACAGGGGCATTATTATATAGTACATAAAACAACTATATATAAATTCCCTTCTTATTTTTGTTCCCTTAAAACAATTGAATATGATATAAAAATAGATTAATATATAACTATATTTATTGTTTAATTGATTCCGTTTATTCCCACACCTTTTTTGTGTTGTGGTTGAGTTGTAGAAGCAAGTTGCGTCTTGTTTCATTTGTGAAAGGGCTTCTTTGAGCCGATTAGTGTATATATAGCTTATTTTGCTATGCACATTTTTAATCGACTTAAAGAAGCCCTTTTTGTGTTGTCTTTAAGTTAGGAAATACTTGTATTAGACCATTTAGGCTAAACGAATAATAAGAGTGACTAAAGCACAATTTTAAGGTGCTTTTTTCTATTTGGGGAGGGGAACTATTAATGAAATTTTATAAGGTTAGTTACGGGGAAAATCAAGCTATAGCACTTATTGCAGCCAATAGTCCATATGAAGCAGTAGGATTTTATTTAATGGAAGCGCAAAGTGATTATGGTGAAGTAGAGTACGTTAATATAAAACGATTAGATTTGCATGAGCGAGTAAAGGTAGATTATGGACATATAGCAATCTATGACACCGTAGAAGAAATCTATCATCGTCAAAAGATTGTAAATTTCCCATGTGTTATAGCAAATTTACTACCATAAATTTAATAAAGTAGGTATATATTATGAATGTTGAAAAAGAATTAAGAGAGATTTTATATTGTAAACAACTTATGAGGGATATGTTCTCTTTGTCAATTGAGAGAATCGAATATTTAGGTAAAGGGACAGTCTATATGTATTTTGCAGTAGTTTCAGAGCATGAACCGAATGTTTTCTATCGTATAGATAAAGATCTTGATACATTCAGGTTTGAAAAAGGCTCCTGGGCCTATGCTATTACACTGTAAAAAAGCTAATTTAGAGAATGTCGAATAATAAAAGCGGTAAGAAATTTCAACCAAATCCAAGGGTTTATCATATCCTACTTTTGTTAAGAATTTCTGAACTCTCCGTTTTTAAGAACATTTCATAAAAGAGACATAGTACAGTAGATATAGAATGGAATGCAACTATAGAAAATATGGGATTTATATATAGGTAAGGAACTTGTTGCAATGCTAAAAGCACAAGGAATTAGAAAATGTAAACCTGAGAGGAGCACTACAATATGATTACAGTTAACCGAGGATATATGTATGATCCAGATGATAATAAGGTCCTAATTACCGAAATTTATTATGAAGCTGCTACAGATACTAAATTAGGAAGTAAAATGGATAGCTTATCTTACTCAGCCATTCCTAATGAGATTAAAGAAAAAATAGAAGCAGCCGCTTCATTATCCTATGTGGAAAGCATTGAGATGTCTCAGCAATTAGCTGTCGTATATCAAAATGAAATTAACATGTATGGAAAACCAGAAAAATTATACTTTGAGTTAACTAGTATATAAGAGGGAAAAAAGACATTGGACGTATTTGTTCAGTGTCTTTTTTATTAATTTATAGAGGAGAATATAAAATGAATAGTGTAACTGAAATAGAAACAAGTCTTTGGACAATTTGTGTAGGGGATATTTTTAGCAATGGTCGTATGCCATACCATCTAAAAGTTGTAAAAATTGAAGTAGAAGATATGATGAAACCAGACGATGCGAAGGTATATAGTATACCTGTTCACCCTAAAAATCATAGAAGACGTATGAAAATAATGGATGTTTCAGAACATGTTTCTTATCGAGCTTGGTATTATAATGAGTTTTGGAGCAAATAATATACTATGGATGAAAGAGTGATACGGTTGTTTCACTCTTTTTTACTTGCATTAAAAATAAAGATAGTTTAATATACAGATATATTTATTATTTAATTGATTCCGTTTATTCCCACACCTTTTTTGTGTTGTGGTTGAGTTGTAGAAGCAAGTTGCGTCTTGTTTCATTTATGAAAGGGCTTCTTTGAGCCGATTAGTGTATTTATAGCTTATTTTGCTATGCACATTTTTAATCGACTTGAAGAAGCCCTTTTTGTGTTGTCTTCAAGTTTGGAGTTATTGTATAGCCAGCACTTTAGGCAATTATTTTATTAATTAGGGGGAAACATCATGAATTTAGCCATGGAAAAATCACAAGGGAAATTACAAAATGATGCTCATTTACATGACATTATTAAAGAAATTAAAGAACTAGCTAATCCTTTATGGATCAGTTCTTTATCAATGTTGCAAGCGCACAATCAAAACTTCAATACGAAAGCTACGACATTTAAGGATATTACCATTTCTGATTTAAGAGATTTGAAAGTAAGTTTAAGTCTCATTTATGCAGCAAGGAATATCAGTTGTAAAAGTATAGAGGATTTGAATAAGCGTCTATCCATTCAGTCAGGAAAAGATATTACTTCCTATGAGGATTGGCTGCTTCATGAAAACAGAGGAATTATATGTGAAATGATTGATGAACTTCGAAAGAAAGAGTGGTAACACCCAGATTCGAAATAACAAGTAATACAGGAGGATTATTATGACGAATATAATGGAAAGTTTACAAGCTGAATTTCCGTTCGAACAATTAGGTTGGAAAATTACACATACATTTGAAAGCCAAGGTCGTTTTTTTGCGTATGTAGCTCCATTTGTTGACGCACGCGCCATTCAGGACCGATTTGATGAAGTCTTTGGTATTGATAAATGGCAAGTGTCTTATGAAAAATGGGGTGAGAAGGCAACGAAATGTACCATATCAGTGTTTTTGAATGAACGTTGGATATCAAAAGAGGATGGAAGTGAAGAATCTGACTACAGTTCTGTAAAAGGTGGCTTTTCGAATAGTTTAAAAAGAGCTGCTGTACTTTGGGGCGTGGGAAGATACCTTGTGTGAACTGTTCTCGCACAAAAAGTTGTGGAAACACACTATATAAAAGCGAGGGAACTATAAAATGTTCTAACTGCATGTTTGACTATCAAGACTCGGAAGTAAGTCTTGCAAGAACATCGTAAACTCTTGAAAAGGTCTAATACTACGGATAGCAATAATAGAGAACCCTATCATTGTTATGAGCCCGTTGAAGGCGGTGAAAATCGAACCTAAATTCCTCAGGGAACATGGTAAGAAAAGTAATCGGGACGCCATAAAATAGCTATGGATAGAATGAATCATAGATTCTGGCGAATCACTGAATGTACGTGTCGATACTATCCGTTCCTTAGAAATATGGAGGAGGTAAAACCATACCTTTTCAGTTGTGGAAATGATAATAAGGTATATCAAATCTGCGGATAGGGACTATACCCTATTCATCTAATGAATCAAATTACGATTAGTTCATTAGTAACTGACGGCATAAAGGTGAGTCCTAAGGCTATATGTAAGGCTAAAACATGTGGAACAGTTGAAGTTGGTGAGAACGTCATACGATGGTTAATTATCGGTTCGTGGATATAAGGTATTACACATACAATACTGAAGTTCCTTAACACCAATGGCAGTAGGGTCATAGTACCAAAGAAGGTTATGTAATATAACTAGAGGGAAGGGCCCAAGTCTAATAATCATGCAAAGGCAAAATTATTCTAGGAATGTGTAACAGTAACCGACTAAACCTTAGAGCAAAATCTCAGCAAAAGAGGTGATGCAATTTGGTGCGAAAACTAGAAAATACTCTTGAATCAGAAACAGAATTAAAGAGAACATTAGACAAGCTGTACTCAAAAACAAAAGAGCATATGGAAAAAAAGACGAGAATCAAACACACATCTCTCCTTGAAATTGCGATGTCAAAACCTAATATTGTCACTGCGATACACTCGCTAAAAAGCAATAAAGGCTCCATGACTCCAGGGGTAGACGGAAAAACAATCCAAGACTACCTCAGACTATCCGAAGAAAAACTTATCGAGTTAATTCGTGGTAGACTCACAAATTTCAAGGCGCACCTAATAAAACGTGTGTTTATTCCAAAGGCTAATGGCGGACAACGACCTCTCGGTATTCCAACCATAGAAGACCGGATAATTCAACAAATGATGAAGCAAGTCTTAGAGCCTGTACTCGAAGCACAATTCTTCAAATACAGCTTTGGGTTTCGACCAGAAAGAACTACCTATCATGCGTTGGAAAGAGTAAAAGTCCTTGTTCATAACACTGGGTATCACTGGATCGTAGAAGGTGATATTCGTCAATTCTTCGACAAAGTAAACCATAGGATTCTTATAAAAAAACTATGGAGCATGGGAATCAAAGATAGACGAATATTGTGCCTAATAACGGAATTCCTCAAAGCTGGAATCTTCAAAAATATCATTAGAAATGACAATGGTACACCCCAAGGTGGCATATTAAGCCCCCTCTTAGCAAATGTATACTTACATTCCTTCGACAAATGGGTTGCCAAGCAATTTGAAGAATTTACAACCAGACATGAGTATTCGAAACACGATCATAAATTACGAGGTTTAAAATCTTCTAACCTTAAGCCAGGCTATCTAATCAGATATGCTGATGACTGGGTTCTAGTCACTAATAACAAATCCCATGCTTATAGATGGAAGACTGTTATCAAGAATTTTCTTCAGAAAGAACTTAAACTTGAACTATCCGAAGAGAAAACAAGAATAACCAACATCAGGCATAAGCCAATAGAATTTCTTGGCTTCAAATACAAGGTAGTCTTAAAAGGTGTAAAAGGAAAAAAGAAGAAGGATAAAAAGACAAGATATATCAGCCAAATAACTCCTTCTGATAAGAAGATTAAAAGAAAAGTAAAAGAACTCAGAGCCACACTCACTTCTCTCGGCAAAAGATTAAGCCACGATAAACTGAGTAATGCACAGCTAATCTTAGCCTATAACTCAAAGGTTAGAGGATTAATAAATTATTATTCATATGCCACCGAATCTCCCATAATGGATAGAGAAGGTTATAAGTTAAGAAAAAAGACTTTTAATCTTCTATCTAGGCGTGGTGGGGTCTTACATCCTATCAACAAGTGTATTAACCTTGCGGACAAATACCCTAAACGGACACAAAAGACTTTAGCTATTAAAACCGAAGTTGGCTACATTGGCATTATGCATTTAAACCTAACCAAGATGAACGAAAACCTATATAAACAAAAGGTTCAAAATGAAACTCCATACTCTCCTTCGGGACGTAAATTAATCGAGCGAAGAAAGGGAACAAAGGAGTTCAGTGTCAGACTAGATGAAATTACAAGCCTCTCTCTCCTTGAGAAAGTCAGGAAAAAACTTGTGAATTCACCCCGATACAATTTTGAGTACTTTATGAATAGAGGATATGCGTTCAACAGAGATAGAGGAAAATGTAGAATTACAGGAGTCCCACTTGGGAAGCACAACCTGCATGTTCATCACATTAATCCTAATCTCCCGTTAGAAGAAGTCAATAAGCTGCCAAATCTAGCCTGTGTAGATAAGGAAATTCACAAGGCAATACACAATGAAGTTGATATGAGCAGCATCTTGAATAATAAGGAAATTAATAAACTGAAACGATTCAGGAACAAAATTCATGCTATTTGATTATTAGATGGAGCGCCGTATGAGGTGAAAGTCTCACGTACGGTGTGGACCGGGGGAAAAGCCACTCTTAACAGGTAATGCTGAAGAATTGGCTTACCTATCGGTATTATAATGTAAAACCTATAAAAGTAGAACTTTCTACACGTAGCAATGGTCCAAATAGTATCTATGTTTCTTATCAAAAGAAAGGGTACCATTTCACACCACCTACTATGTTACAACAAAAACATAAACAAGGAAGTTCAAAGAAGGAACCATCGAATGGCCAAGTAAGTCTAGGAGTATTAATTCAAAACATACAAGAGCTTGCAAAACCATTAAGTATTACATCCAAGGAGATTCTACTTGCCTATAATCACAATTATAACGCACAAGCAAGAACCTTTGAGGATACGACGATTGGTGGTTTAGAAGGAATGCTAACTAGTTTACAGTTGATTCACGAAGCGAAGAATATTCGTCCTGGAAATGAGAAACAGCTTAACCGGTGGTTATCAGCTCTTATTCCTGGTGATGTTACGTCCTTTAGAGAATGGTTACTTCATGATCATACAGAAGCCATTCATCAACTTATAGAACAGTTAAAAAAACAACAAAGCGCGTAAACCTTTGTTTTATAGCAGGAAAACGAATGAACAGGATATGAGGTCTGTTCTTTTTTTATTACTTTTTGGAGGGATTTATTATGCAATTTACTATTAACCGTACATTATTTATCGAAAAATTAGAGAAAGCTAGTGCTACTGTAGACGTTAAAAACCCAATGCCTGCATTACAAGGTGTTTTATTGGATTGTAATTCAAAGGGAATGATTCTAATGGGGTCAGACGGTACAGAAACAGTAACATTAGTAACTCGCTTTAACGTAAACAGTGGGGATTGTACTGAACCGGGGAAGGTGCTTTTTGCAGCTGCTCCGGTACTTAAAACAATTAAGAAATTCAAAAGTGAATTCATCGGTCTTGAACATAAAAACAATGAGCTAAAAATCGTAGAAAGTAAGAAGAAACAATTTAGCTTTTGTACCATGGATCACGAAGAATATCCTGAAATTAAAATTGAAGCAGGGGAAGACTGGATTTCACTTTCACAAGAACAATTTGTATCAATGGCCAACGGAACATTACATGCTATTCCTGCAATGGATACACGTAAAATCCTAACAGGTGTGAACTTAAAATCAGTTGATGATAAGTTCTTTAGTATAGCAACTGATGCTCACCGTTTAGCCCGTTTACATTTTGATTGTACAAAGATCACTATCGCAAAAGATGGTGGAGTCGTGTTACCGATTAAGTCTCTTAAAACAGCTCTTAAGCTCTTTAATCGTGAAACAAATTTACAATTAAAGCTAATTAGTGATACACAGCTGTTGATCCGTGGCGAAAGTATTATTTATCAGTCTAGATTATTAGCTGGTACATATCCTGATACGGCACGTATGGTACCCGGCGAATTTAAAAGTGAAATACAACTATCACGTGAAGAATTTAAAAACACGTTGGAGCAGCTTTCAGCATTTTCTTCCTTAATCGTACTTACGTCAGAAGGAAAAGAAAGCATCCATCTTAAACCACAAAATTCTCAAGTAGGTACTGCAAGTGTAGAAATTCCATGTAATCAAGTAGAAGCATTTACATTGGCTTGTAATGTGGAATATCTGCTGCAAGCACTACAAACGATAACTTCTGAAACAATCGCGATAAAAATGATTAGTAATCAGAGACCTATCGTTGTAGTGGGAGCAGAGGATACAACTCACTCTAATCTGCAGTTAATTCTACCGGTTCGCGTGTAAGGGGGCATCCAAATGAGTATGAATCACAGTGACTTCTTTGACTTTTTACAGTCAAAAGAAGTCCTTCCTAATAATCAAGAACTTCGTCAATCCTTTGAATCGATTATAAATGGATTTATTGCAAACGAAATGCCTGATTTAGAAAACATACCATTAGAACATATAGATGAATTTGAAAAGCAATTTGAACAGCTACGTCATTATGTCACGTTTTATAGTGGTAATTCATTTCGTATAAATGGTCCAGATTGTGAATTAAAAGAAATGCTACATTTACATCTTTTCACTGAACAACTAGAAGATGTAGAAAAGCAAGGGCTAGAAGATGAGATATTTATTTAATCAAGGAAATGAGATGAAAGTATACATTCGGATACTACGCATACAAAAATTAATTCGTAAATATAACATCCCATTCTTAATCAATATCAATGATTTTCACAGGGACAAGTTGCATATCACAAGTGAACTATTATTCGAGTCGCTTGCGCGTTTTAACGAGCAAACAAGTATATTTTGTCACTTTGCCTTTGGAACTGAAGAAGACCTGTTAGATGGGACGTTATTTAGCTCAGAAGACATGTATTCGAATTTCGCTTCGGATATTAGTTCTATGGCTGCGGAAGGATGTTACTTCGATACAGCTGGTTACTATTTATGTATAGGATCGGAACATATAACACAATCTGATTTTCAATTCGTGTTACATGAATTTTCGTTTAACACCTATCAAAGTGAAGCGTATCCCAGTCATATTTTGATTGAATTTCTAGAGGATGGTTATGAACAGTACTCATTTGATGAATGGGTACTTTCTTATTATGAAATTATAATCCGTCTTGCGGCAATGATTCGAGAAAAGACGAAGGGGAACCAGGTATGAAATTATTATTTACATACAATCAGCAGAAAGTAAGAAGGTATCTACTTTCGTTAAAAATACAAAAGAATGCTCACTTACTACATGAATTACTTGCAGATAAGAAACATGAAGAAGAAATCTACATATTAGATTGTTTAGAGCACTCAAGAGAAATAGACTTCAGCAAGATTTCGGAACGAGCCATTCAACAAGTAATGGCTGCCGTTTCTTATTTAGAAGAGGACTCCAATTTCCCTATTAATTTAGATTCGAAAACTTTACTTGAAATAATCATGATTGCGGAAAAATCTTTAGATACTGATCTTTCCTGCTTCTATACATCGCAATTGTATCTTATGGAGATATTTATGCGTATGTATAGATTAGGAATTCCCGTAAAAGATTATTACCCCAATTATTTAGAACAAGATAATTTCGAAGAATACGATTGTGAGGATTCATTTAAAAGCTGGGGGGATGACTTAATTCAAGATATGAAATTACATCATGAAGAGGTAGATAGCGACGATAAAGATACTCTAATCATATATTCGAATCTATTTCATATACCCATGGATGAATTAAACCGCATTATCGAGAATGCATGGAGTCCAATTGGTGAAATGTTCTCTAATATCAAGATAGAGGATCAAAGTTTCTTTCATTCAATCCAGAATCAGTTTGATATACGTATGCTTTACCAAGCTGAAGAGGAAAAACTTTACCTTTTCTATGATGATGATACATATTTTCCAGCAATTAAACGAATTGAGATGTTACTTCGTATCTTTGAAGAGATACAGTTAACAAAAAATATAGCAAGTTAGTACAGAGGGCCTAAAAATGAAGAAATTATTTAGCTATGCATCTAATGTAGCGATGTCAAACTACTTACTATCACTTAAGTTAAACAAAACTTATAGCATTGTATGTTGGGAACAAATTAAACAAAGATATCAAGAGGAAATATATATATTAGAAAGCCTTTCTAAAGATATAGAGATAGATTTCAACAAAATCTCTCATGGGGCAATTGGTAAAATCCTAACTTGTGTGGATTTTCTAGATGAAAACCAATCACTAAGGTGGGAGGACATAGAAACAACAGATACGATTGTAATCTTCTTACTTTCCATGAACCTATTAAACATAAATCTATCTAAATTTTATTCATGTCAATTTCATTTCTTACATTACTTTAAAAGGCTGCATGCGCTTTCGATTGATGTAACACAGTATTCTCCATCGTATTTAGAGCGAGAGAATATCTATGAATTAGACCATGAAGAAGGATTTAAAGAATTGGGTACGGACATGATCGAAGATATGGGCTTAGAAGCTTTTCCAATTGATGAAGAAGAGCATGAAAAGCTCTCCACATTATTCGACATACCATTAAAGGAAATACAGGAAGCTGCAGAGGACACATGGGGTGCTATAGCTGAAACGATAGATGGCATATCACCAAAGCATAAAGAAAAAATTTCAATATTACTAGATTGTTATCCAGTAAGGTATTCTTACCAAATTAATGAGGAATCTCTTTATCTCTATTATGGCGAGGAACCATTATACGGGCCATATAAATTTGAAATGTTACTAGATTTATTGGAAGCAATCTATACGCAGGGGGAAACAACAAATGAAGACAGTAGCAATATTTGATGCTTTAGAGCCAAAAGGAATTGTAACCATACAGCAATTTAACAACGAATTATCACGTGGAGAAACTGCCGTTACTTTTAAGGACTTTTATTTAGCTTTAAAAGAAGTTATGGAGCAGGGTACACAAGATAATACTCATTACTCTAGTGGCGTACTCCCAAAAGGTTGTATAAAACACGAGGTGTTATCTAAGAGTGGAGATAAACAAGCTGTTTGGATTGAAGTACCAAAGGCTCAGTGGGATATTCATTTTTTTGAACGACCGTTTCAACAAGTAGGCTTTCCACGTCTATTATTTCGTTATACGGTGTACCAAAAACGAGTTACGAATATCTCTGTCTTTGCTGTAAAAGAAGATATGGAGTTAGAAGAAGGAATGAAATTATATCAATTTCCATATTCTAATGTTCATCCTAGTGGATCTGTATGTACGGGTAGAGTTGTGATACCTGAATTCCGGACTTTAAAAGATTTAGAAACATTTCATGTTTTATTCTTTGCAAGTTCATTCAACCATGACCTTACACATACTCACACGGAACCAGTAGGAGAGTTATTTAAACGATTTGAAAACCAAAGTTTTGATGATTCTATTCTAATAGAATCAGAAATTACTTTTTAATAAATAGCGGGATTATATACAAGAAAACATACTAGGAGGATTTTTAATATGACTAACTTATTCGATTTTTTTGATATGGAAAAACAAGTAGAGGAAACAACAGTACCAGTGAAAAAAGCTGCTTCAGAGCAAGCCACTGCTAAAAAGGAAGAAAAAAAGGAAAAAACAAAAGATAAGACAAAGAGTAGTAAGAAAGTTAAGGCTACAAAATCTACAGATTGTCTAGATAAAATCAATACAACAACGGTTGTTCGTCACGTAGTATTTGGAGATATACCGTTAGTAGATTGGTTTACAGAAGAAGAAATTACACATGGAATCGCTGTTCAAAATGGAGATTCAACAGATGTAAGAAAAATAGAAGCAGAGGACATCCGCGTAAAATTAGAGCATCGTTATCCCTCATTTGTTAAAGGCTTAACTGTCATTAAATTTGATGAGGATACAAATGCACTACTTCCGATTTTAACTGTCGGCGCAAAAGGAGCAAGTACTGTAGAGGGACAATCTATTTCAGATTGTCCTTTTTCTTTTGGTGCTTGGCGTAAGCATTTTTTACCTGGGGATTTTATTCCGAGGATCTTATTAATGGACTTTATCATTATTGCACAGGCCATTTCTCGTAAACGTGATTGCGAATTACATGCTGATATCTATTTCAATACAGAGCGTGGTTATTTTATGGACTTTCCACGCCAGCAGGTAGCAACTGAAATTGTAATCCCTGAAACGAATATAGAGATGCAGTCTATCGCTATGAAAATTATGGAGATACATAGTCATCATCGTTTCTCTGCTGAACCAAGTGATTTAGATGATCAAAGTGAACGGGCTCCTATTCTTTATGCAATTGTTGGCAGAATAGAGGATGTTTTCCCTGAACTACTTGTACGCACTTGTGTAAATGGGGAATTTCATTCTATTAACCCTAACTTTATATTTGCAGGAGAATATGCAACGAAAGGGATAAGCCAAAATTACGATTTAAGTAGGATCACACTTTTAAAATAGATACACAAGGGGGCGTAAAAGAGACATATTTTATGTCTCTTTCTTTATTATGACAACATTAAAAACAATTCACGGCTCAATGTTTACAAAGATAAAGCACTACATGTTAGTTCTTACAAAGAATAAACATGCAATAGAGGAATCGCATGATGACTATAAGCTATTTCAATTTATGTGCAAGTTAGAGATGAATCACATATATAAAGCATTAGAAGGACAGAGGAAGGAGTCATTTATGCTGCACCGATACTATTGATGCATTCATTTGACTTGTATACCGTGCATAGGATTACAAATTTATCGATTCCATTTCTACGAAATTTAGAGAATACACAATCAAAAGAAAATAGGGGGCTATAAAAATGAGTATTGTTATTGATATTGCAGAAGGAAAGAAGATTGTACCACATATTGTATTAGTAGGTGCTGGAGGAAACGGAGGATTAATTTTACAACATATTGCTCAAATGATGAGTATTTTTCAATTGGATGGCGAAATTGTAGTTGCAGATCCAGACACGGTTGAAGAAAAAAACCTTGGAAATCAACTCTTTATTCGACCTGATGTTGGTAAATACAAAGCACAAGTACTGGCTCGTCGATATAAAGCTGGCTATAACGTTCCTATCTCTTCCTTTACGTCACAGTACATAGAAGACATAGAAACAATGCAGCAGTTGTTTGGTAATAAATATGATTTATTAAAAAAACAACATAAAGACGACTACTTGTATCTGCCAATTGTAATTGGGGCAGTAGATAATATGTTTTCTCGTGAGGTCTTTCATCAATTCTTCCATCAATCGGATAATCTTCTTTACATCGATGTAGGGAATACAGCTGTAACCGTTCCTGATAATTGGAGAGAAGTAAATAAAAGACATTGGACACCTCAACAAATAGCTGATTATAAAAACAGTGGTTATAACGGACAAGCAGTATGTGGAGTTAAATTGAATGGCGAGGTCATTCTTTCACCGCTTGGCGATTTATTTCCGGATGCTTTTACGAAAAAAGAAACGGCTCCAAGTCAATTAAGTTGTTCCGAATTAGCTGCTTCAGAACCACAGCGCGTTATTACCAATAAGTTCGCTGCCATGACTGTTGCCCAATTCGTTAACGAACTCTTTGATGAAGGTACCGTATCGAATCACTATATCATTTTCCAAGCTCAAAAGGCTTTTATGAAAGCTGCACCAATTGAGAAGTAATGATATAGGAGGGGACAAGATGAGAGTGTATCAATTAGATTCCACTCAATTACAACACAGTTTAACACCAACAAACATGTGTAATGGTGTTCTACAATACTACCAATATAAACAGTATACCGTTGTATCTGTACTTGATTTATCAAAGCAAGATTCCGAAATGATACCATTGCTTCTGGCTTGTTTAGCAGGGGCTTTGATTCATTTCAATCCGGATTCTTTTTTAGCGAAGGATGAATCTAGCATTTTATATTGGTGTAGAAAGAACTTTAAAGGATTTCATAGTATCTCTGACGATGGATTTTTACAAGATTTCAAGCAGATATACGAATGTTATCAAGCATTGCAGAACGTTGGGAAACAAGAGAAAAATATAAAAATAAATATGTAATAGCAAGGAGAAGAGGAACACATGTATAATATACTTAAACGTCAATATAATTACTTTATCCGAGGAGTGATTCGGATTAACGAAGAAGTACAAAGGGAATTGGACCTATTGGTGCAAAAGATTCGTGAAACTGTATCTTCTGTCCAAAAAATCATCCTTTTTGGCTCTCATGCATATGGCACACCAAATGAAGACAGTGATTTTGATCTCTGTATTGTTGTGGAAGGTGTCGGAGAAAGAAAAAGAGAAGTCATTAATCGTATCAATTGGGGTATTTATGATGTTATGGAAACACCAGTTGATATTTTAGTGTATGGGCCAGAAGAGTTTCAAGAACGTGCTAACCGTACCGTAACTATGGAACATAAGATTGCACTAGAAGGGAAGGTCCTATATGAGAAATACTGAGGATCTAAAAGAATGGGTATTCATTGCAAAATCTGATTTAGATTCTGCTGGTTACTTAACTCACATGAAACCTTTCCCTACTGCAATTATTTGTTATCATAGTCAACAATGTGTGGAAAAACTTCTAAAAGGATTTCTTGCACTAAATGGTAGAATAGTCCCAAAAACTCATAACCTTTTAATGCTGCACAAATCTTGTTGTAGATTAGATGAGGAGTTCTCATTGATTTTAGAACAATGTGTGCAGCTGAATGGTTATGCTACAGACATTCGTTATCCGTATTTTGAAGCACTTACTGTTCAAGATGGATTAATCGCTATACAACATGCTCAAAAAGTAATGAGTTTTTATATGGAAAAGTTAAACAAGTTGAATATACATGAAATCACAGTTGATTAAAAATAGAGGATATACATAAAAGAGAGTGCCTATTAGATAGGGACTCTCTTTTTCTATCTAATAAAAAAGGAGGAATGCTCCATGGCAGTATGAAATGATACTTTGCTATGGGGATAACAATATAACTCTGAATATTTATTAAGAAATTAAAGAGGAATCACCAAGTAATAAAGTGGCAATGCAATGTTTCAAACATGGAATATAAATTTAACTAGAATCAAAAACATGAGTTTAGTACTGTACTAAACCCATGTTCTAGAAGTTATTTACTTTTTATACTTATTCTATTTAATATTCTCGTAATCAGATACCCAAATGACACTGTCCTTAATTAAATATTCATTAGAAGTTTCATCTTCGTAGGAGGTAACCTTTCGGACCTCTAGTAAATTATTTAATAATAATTCTTTTTCTGTTGCAGATAGAGTATTTATTTCATCTTCTAGCCAAATAGAAACTAAATGATATGCCTGCCAGTTGAGAGCAATGTTATTTAAAAATAACGGCTTTTCCAATTGAGTTTGATATTCGACGAATTTATTTTTATACTCTACTATTTGTTCATCTAAAGCTATAATTAGCTGAGAATCTAATAAATCATTTCCATTTATCTGTAATCTTAAATAAAAGTGATCAAACTTAGATTCGGCGGTCGACTTCCAACTTTGAAAAACTTCAACTAATGCACAAATCACTTTCTTTTTATACCAAATTGGTAAATCCTGTGTATCTAGATAATTAAAAGTTTTTACATAATCAAAATGGTTAACCTCTAAAAATTTATTATCAAATTGACTATTCTCTACTTTCCATTCATTCAGCTTTCTTACTCTTCTTTTCCAACCTCTAATTTTTTTCAAGAAATAATACACCTCTGTTCAAACTATTATATTTTTATAGATCTACCTTTAACAGGACCTTTTATCATGTCACCAGTAAGTGGATCCATACTTCCTAGATGCTTACCTTTACTATCATAAACCTCAATGTCGTTATGAGTATGATCCCATTCATAGTATTTCTTTTTTGAACCTTTACCACTAGTTTTTGTTTTTCCTTTATGTGATGATAGACCTTTCCACACTGGACTATTTGATTTTGTTAGTTGCTTAGAAACTTGTCTTAAAGCAGTTTTTCCCCATTTTTTTATAGCAGCTTGGATACCTGCTCTGGCTACTAAAGCTAATACCACTGGAACGGCTGGTATTACAGAAGCTTGAAGTTTTGTTGTATCATACTCATATATTTTACCAGTTTTTTGATCTCTAAAGTTGGCGATGAATACTTCTTCATTTGATTCAATGACTTCAACATCAAAATTTACTTTTATTTCTTCTCCATTTTCATCAATAAAGTTTCCATTAACCTGAATATCACCTGTTTCTTTATCTAAAGAAACATCCGTTGATGCGGTAAAATCTTCAGCATTTACTGCACTTTCTACTATAATTTCTGCACTATTATCTGTAACAACCTCAACGTTCAACCCTTCTGAAACGCTACTATCAACTTGTTGTTCTACATTTTGATCAATTAGGTCTGTTTCTTGTGTTGCAGCATTAGCTTCATGAACAATAATCCCTAAATTAGGAATTAAAGTAATAAATAAAGTCAATATCATTATTTTTATTAATAATTTTTGCATCTTTAGTCACTCCTAGTCATTTTTGTATTAAACCATAGCCAAATTCATTATCATAACCCGTACTTCCTAGATCTATTGAACGCTCAATTAAAATTTTTTTAATTTGGTCCAAGTTAAGCGTATTATCGCCCTCAGCTAATAATGCAGCTATAACACCAGTTGCAAATGCAGTTGCAAACGATGTTCCACTATATGTGGAATACCCTCCATCTTGATTAGTTGACAATATATCAACTCCAGGAGCTGCAAAATCTATTTTTCCTTTGGCAGATGAGCTAGCACGTTTAAATTCTTTATTTACTGATGATATAGATATAACATTTTCATACTTAGCGGGATAGTCTACACCCAATCCATAAGTATTACCGGCAGCAGCTACTACAATAATTCCAGAATCTACTGCTTCATCTATTGCTTTTTTTAATTCAGGACTTTCAGATTGTAACCCAAAGCTAATGTTTAATATATTAACTCGTTGTTCTATACACCAACGTATACCTTTAATAAGATGGTCAACATCGCCTTTACCTTGCTTATCAAGGACTTTGACGTCATAGAGTTGAATGTTTGGCATTACACCTAAAATTCCCAAATTATTATTTTCAGCAGCTATGATTCCAGCAATAGCAGTTCCATGGCCAGTTTCATCAATAATAGGATTATTTAAATTAATAGTATTGAATTCTTTTACAACTTTACCTTTTAAATCTTCATGTTCTTTATATATACCATTATCCAAAATAGCAACCTTGATTTTATTTTGAATACCAGTAAATCTATCTTCTATTACAGCCTTTCTTCCCCAAGTTACAGATTGTTCTTCTTTTTTGTAGGGAATGTTAGATTTTGTTTTTGATAACGTAGACTCACTATAAAAAACAAAATAAAAAAGTGAACTACACAAAACTAGTACTGTTAGTATAATAATTAAAATCTTTTTAACCTTATTCACCTCTTTTCTACATGTTTTCAAGGTATGTATTGTAATTAATACTATTTAATCCAAATATAAAGATATCATTCGCGAAAACGCTTTATAAGTCTGCAAATTATTTCTTTTTTATGTTAATATTTACATATGGTAATTGCGATAATTAACGTGGTTTACTATACATGATATTAATGGTGAAGAAGATTTATTTGTCATAATGTCAATGAACGAAAAGCCCGAAATCTTTTTGTTATAAATAGATGTCACTGTAAAAAATGCATTAAAAAACATCTTGAACCAAATTAATTGAACTCGGCAGTTTTTTAGTACCAAGATATATTCATTTTTAACGAATTCCAACTAGAATTCTCCTTCCTCTAAGCGCAACGTAGGTGGGGATAAATTACAAAATCAGCAAAAACTTGATAAAAAGATATGACATTTCCTGAAGAGGTTCCTTCACTAAGGTAATTCTTAATATAATGAGGTTGGATTTAATACGTATGAAAATTTTCTTTAGGTACAACTACATGAATCCGAGGGAGTTTGGGGTGTTCTAAAATCATTTCTACAAATTGAGATGTTATCTGTCTTTGAATTAGAGTAATACTTAAAAGTAAAAGCGAAGAGGAGATTATAATGGAATTTAAGGAACTTATGAAGTACATAGAAGAAAATAAAGAAGAGTACTTCGAGGAATTAATGAAGACCAATGAAAATCTAATTAAAGAAATAGATCTAAAAATAGAGGAGGAAAAGTAAACTGACAAAAAAACAGCAAAGTAAATCAAATGAGTGATTTAGCAATACGGCTTAAAGACTTAGGAGTTAGCAGATGGAGAGTTCTAAAACTAAACTTTAAGTGCTCATTATTACGAAGGAATTGGTTATATAATACATAGTGATGAGAATCATAAATCTTTACTATTACGATTAATTGGTGCAAGATCTGTTACTGTATCTAAAGTTACAATTTACAAAATGCACAATTAATATACCTGTATACGAAATAATTAAACTCCCTCTATTATGATTTAAAGCAGAGGGAGTTTATTGTTTAATAATAAATTCAATTGAGCCAATTAAGATATGAATTAAGGTGAAATATCACCAATAAATCCCTCAGCACGATTAATTGATATAAATATTTTATATCAAATTTCCTTATATGACTTATAAATTCAAATATTGAAAATATCTTTTTAACGATATTTTAGTCTTAAAACCAATTCTAGCAATTAATTCACTTTCAGAAAGTCCTTGCTTAATAAGGCGAAGAATAAATGTGTTCCTCAGCTGCTGTGCAGAAATACGCCTATCTAATTCTGCTCGTTTCACTTCAAGTCGAATCATCTTTTGTATAGCAACCTCAGACAAAGCCTTTGGTGCATCATTTTCGTAAACCCATCGATAAGTACCTCGATTAAAATCAAATGCCACAAATAGGGGATTATCTGTGTGCTGTCGAGGTCTTACAGGTTCAGGGATAGTCGAATAATATTTGTAAAGCTGTTTTGTATCTTCGACTGTTAAGAAGATGGATCTAGTAACTCCGTTTTCTCCTGGAACAATTATAGTGTTCCTAGCAAACTGTATATGGCTCATATTAAGCGATACAAGCTCTTGCAAAGACAAACCATAGTTTATTATTAAATTAATTATACAAGCATTTCTATTCATGATTAGAGGGCGATATTTAGCTTGTCTCTCTGTTAATCCCTTAGTTGATAGAACAGTTTGTTTTAAAAGTGCTTCTTCCAATACAGTAATAAAATCATTGTCATTTAGTGATTGATCCGGAATTAAAGAGAGATGAATATAATCTAATGGACTAACTATACCTAAAAACATGTGTAACTTCTTTAAAACCACCCATATCCTGTGCCTTGTTTTAAGAGAATATTCTCGTTTGTTTTCTAACACGGAGAAATAAGCTTGATAATCATCTACGGATATTTCATTCCATGATTTGATATGTAAAAGCAACTCATTTTCATTCAACCATCTATAAAAATCTTTAATATCGTATGCATAGCGTTGGATTGTAGAATGTTTTCGGCCTTTTTCACTTAAATATGTAGAGAAAGCTTCTAAAGTTTTCTCTAAGTTAATTGTTTCATTCAATATAATCACCTAATTTCATTGGATATATTATAACAGAAAATAAGTGAAAGACCTGCTACCGCCCTTTGCTACGCACGGTTGCTGGCATATCCCAAAAGCAAACGGACAAACAACCCTTTGTTTTTGGGATATGTTGTTTATTAATTATAAATCCAAATAAATAGGGCTATCATAATACTCCAAAAGGGCACTACAAAAACTAATCCCCAAAGAATACCTTTAAAAAATCCAATCTCATTATAAGTATTCTTTTCTATGTAATTCATATCTTTTAGTACAGCCATGTTTAATCCTCCCAATATAAATTGTTTAGTAAAATGAAAAAAGGACAAACCTAGTCCTGGTAGGGATACGTAGGTTTGTCCTTTTGTATGAGGGTAATGATCTGTTTAATTACCATTATTATAACGTAATTTACAAATATTTTCAATTAAGTCGGACATCTTATTAACAAACATACTAGCTGTATTAAAAATCTATTATAAATATATATCTTATATATTAAAAAGAAATAAAGATAAAACTTTTATAGGTTATTTAAAATAGAGGTTAGACTTACTGCTGCAAGGGGAAAGTTGATATAAAAACATAAAAAATCATAAATTATAGAAAAAGTATCCGTAGATTCAAGGATTATTAGACTTTTAATTCTACAAAAAAGCAGAAAGAAAATACTATATTTCTACATGAAATCGGAAAGAATTTGATACCAATCGCATTATATATATTCAATCTTGTAAATAGAAGTTGTTTTACTTATTTTGGTAATCAAGTTGGTATTAATCTTCTAATTATCCACATTTCATTCAGGTTAGGCAGCTATTTGTTAACATTACTCAGTATTTACACATAACTCACATTATTATTGATGATTTTTATTAGATAAAATGAGCGACAGTAGTATTATCAGGGGTATTGAGGAAATATTATCCACATTGGATCATATTTATCCTCATATCCACTATTATTATTATTTTCCTTTTGATTTTTTGTAGGTATTATGAGATAGGTTTTAATACATTAGAAGAACACACTCTAGTATTATGTGGAGAGTTATGTATTGATAGAACCAAATTTGTATAGAAGTGCATAAAAAAAGACTCCATTTTACATGAAGTTCTTTCGATTTGGTATTTATAAATAGAGTAGTAGGAAGGTATTACTAATTAAAGAAACACGAATAGCCCTCCACTTTTGTTTTTTTCAAAAATAGAGAGCTAGTTGTTATTATTTTATTTCCATTGCAGTTAGTACCTGATCTGGAGCTGTTATTGTTACACCAGCACGTACTAAACGTTCGAAGGTACGCATAAACTCTAGTAAATTAAACTGCTTTGGTAGCTCAATCACACGAAGTTTTTCTTGTGGTAGCTTATCAATGGCTTCGATAAACCATTCACGTACATCACTTGGGATCGTGCGTTCTTTATGACCACGAACTTTTAATTTTTCTCGCATTTCAATTTCTAAAGCGATATATGCATGAAGATTCACACCTTGATCATATGCATATTTTCTAAATAACGTTTCTTCCGGGTATTTTAAATAATTACGGTGATAAGATTCTTCCGTCACAGGTACCGCAAACTTCTGCTTCAGTAGTGCATGCACATTCTTAAACATCTTCTTAATGTTGTGTAGAGAGTACATAGAATAATATAAACCGAAATTAAAGACAGCTTGCTCACGGTCACTATTTCTCTCTTTTGGTATATGTTGCGCAATAAGAGGGTAGATACCTTCTTTCGCTGCAGCATCAAGGATTTGATATTGAGATGTTTGATGTAATAGTTTTTTCAATGTATATACAATTTTCGTTGGATATCCTTCTTTTCGATCAATTATGTCACGAAGTCCGCGAATTACACTGCGGATTTGGCGATGACAAGTATGCTTTAATACATGAATGAATTTATTCATGTCTGCAGACAGTTCACCGATATTCATCTCTTGTAGAACTGCTTCTATAAATTTCGCTTTACGAGCATAGGTAGCTTTTGGTGTAAATGGATCCCTGTGTTGCTCTTCTCCAGATTCTTTTTTACATAAAAAATCCGAATGAATAGATAAATATAAGGTTGTATATCGTTTTGTATGCTTTACACCTTTTTGCATTTTGCAAATTTTGAATAGGGGATTCCCCGTACATGGTAATGCAGTTGTTAATTCTTCGATAACCGCACGGATCTGATGCGGATATTTTTTATGTAAGAAACGATACATCCCACCGAAGTGAGTTTTGTTGCCTCTTTCGTCCTGCTTGTCCAAAGAACGCTTTAATGTTGTTTCTGTATGTTGTTGCATGGCGATATCTAAGAATAGTTTCTTAGCCGCTACAGATAGCTTAAAGAAAGCCTTTGTAAATACAACAGGACTAATATATACGTATGGATTTGCTTTTCCTGTTTCCTCATTCATAAAATGAGTCAGCTTGATAGTATATCGGCCATCTACTCCGTTTTCAATGGAGATAATGTTATGTAAGTTTAATTTCTTTAATGCAATATAGAATTGAGAGTGTTGGATATAAGCAAATTCTTCTTTGTATTGCTTGTAATCTTCCCACATCATATGTATTGTTACATTTGGAATAACACCATTAGTAAAGCATTTCTTATGTAGATATAAGAAAACTTCGAGATCAGCATTCGTAATGCCGTATAATTTATGTTTTCTTCCTGTTTTTCCTGCAAGTGCAGACATTGCGCGACGTGAAAAAGATGGTTTGGCTTTTTCGACAAAGCCTTCTACGTCAGCAATACGTTCTTCGTATGTCATGTGCTGCAGAATATCTTCTAAATATGTATCTTTATAGCTGTAGTACTTCTCCTCAAATGTTTCCACAAATTTTTGCCAAGCTTTTAATGTTACTAACACAGCATTGGTTGTTTCCCCATTTAAGCTACGTTGATTACGTATCACAAATGATTTTCCCATCTTTTTCACCTCCGTTCTACAAATTCAGAAAGATATGCCAAATTACTATAAAATATTCCAATTTTGATTATAGCAAAACGAATTTTGTAAAAATGTGCTCCTTTAAGAAGAAAAATAGCAACTTGCAACAGCTTATGAAGCTAGTCGTATCAAGGGTTAAGAGAATTTCTTAATTTTTTTTTGTGTTAAGGATACCGCAAACGTGTTGCAAGTTGATTATATGTATATGAATAAGCAGAAAAAGTATCTAACCCCTTGATATATAAGGGATTAGAGTGAAAATGATAGGGGAGTTAGGGAAAGGATACCGCAAACGTGTTGCAAGTTGGTTAGCAGGATCATTAATAATGAATTGCAAGGATTACCCTTGATATAAAAGGGTTTTTTGGCACTTATAGATTGAAAATAGGGAAAGGATACCGCAAACAGTGTTGCATCTTGTGTAAAGAATAAGGGCATGAATACCGCAAACGTGTTGCAAGTTGGATGATATGTATATAAGTAAGTGGAAAAGTACCTAAACCCTTGGTATATAAGGGATTAGAGTGAAAATGGTAGGGAAGTTAGGGAAAGGATACCGCAAACATGTTGCATTTTATGTATGTAACTTACTCAAAATATAAGAAAAATAGCTTAAAAATTTTAAAATTACTAGGTTGAAAAATAAATTATACTGTTGCAAGTTGAGAGAAATAGGGAAAGGATACTGCAAACGTGTTGCAAGTTGATGAGTTAAGGAAAGCGAAGCGCAAAAGAAATGCAAGTAAAGAAGAAATAGGGAAGAGAAAAGGCAACCATGTTGCAAATTGAGGACTAAGGGAAAGCAAAGCGCAAAAAAATGTAAGTAAAGAAGAATAGGTAAAAGAAAGAGCAACCATGTTGCAAATTGAGGACTAAGGGAAAGCAAAGCGCAAAAGGAATGCAAGTAGAGAAGAAATAGGAAGAGAAAGAGCAACCATGTTGCAAGATGACGAGTTAGGGGAAGAAAGACGCAAAACCTTGTAAATATCTGTTACAATAAATTAAATATAATAGTAGTAAGGAATTTTATGATGAAAACTACTTTGTTATGATCCATGGTTTAGGGAGGGATATAAAGTGGATAATTTATTACAAATGTTTCGAGATGCATTGTTAATCTCTGAGCCAATTTATAAAACAAATGAGCTAGTATGGAATAAGTGGAATGCATACTTTAAAGATGTTGAAAACAATAATAATAAAGTATTAACCTCATCTCATGCATCTCCATCATTTACTGCATTAGTGTCTTGGCTAGAAAAAAAGCAAGAATCCGGTATTACATTAGTACAAATTTATGCGAAAATTGATTCCTATAAGGAAGAAATATATAAAGAAATCGAAGGATTTATAGAAAAAGAATTTCAAGATGTAGCACCTTCAAGTTCCATAGTAGTAGAAAATGATCAAAATATAGATAAGACAAGCATAGTAAACTATGAGGATTATTATGAGGTAAATAACTCTGCTGTTTATTATAAGCTAAGAGATGGGATTGCAAAAAATCAATTTGAAGAAGATGAGTTAAGTAAGGTTTTACAATATCCTATTGAAACTAAATCTTCTAATGGTGTAGCTCAGCTTTCTTCACACAAAGATGAAGATTTAAGACTTACAAATATAGAAGAAGCTGCTCGGTGGAATACCCTTGTCGATGATGTAATGAGTAATATGGATGATTTAACGGCAGATTGTTTAGATGCAATTACAATACAATGGATAAACGAAGCAAAATCTCCAGACGAATTCATTGATTTTTCTTATGAGCAAGTTTTAGAAATGTGTAACATTCCAAAAACAGTAGTCAAAAATAAAGAATACTATAGAGCGGAAGATAAAATTAAAATAGCAAAGAGAATTGCGGCTTTAGCAAGCATTTTTATCTATTTAAATGATGATAATGAGGTAGTAGTATTAAATGACCGTGATGATGATGGAGAACGTTTAGAATTAAAACGTGAAGTAATCAAAAGGTTATTTGTATTAGATTCAGTTGTATTGTGGAGACATAGTGTTACTAATGAATACATGGGCATTGAGTCTTGTCGTATTAAGCCAGGCAGCTTTTTAACCAATTACTTATACGGATCAAATAATACAACAGCGTTATTATCTAAAAAAGCACTTGAATACAATAGTTATAGACACAAATATCATAAAAGGTTAATTCGATACTTAACATGGCAATGGAGAATTAGACAAATGTATTCATCATTGAAAAAGCCATATTCTATAGGTGGGGACAAAGGGCTGCTAGCAGTAATGGATATCCCAAAAGATTGGAAGCCGAATCGCATTAGAGAACAGTTGGAAAATGTTCTAATGGATTTAGAAAATGAAAAAGTAATCTCTCATTGGGAGTATAGTGATCCACTTGATGAACAACAAATTGGGAAACGTAATTGGTTTAAAAACTATTACGCTAATTTAGGAATAACGATTTTACCGCCTGAGGAAATGCTGCAATCAATGGATAGGGTAATCGGAAAGAAATGTATAGAAGAACTTCAAGAACAATTACCTGAAGTAACAGTTGTTAAAGAAGTAAAGAAGACTGTAGAATCAGTCGAACAAATAGAGAAGAAGATCCGTGAACAAATACTGAAAGTACACAATGAAAAAAAAGTAAGTATTCGTGAAATAGCAGATGAAATTAGTATTTCTCCGTCTACATTATCTAGATTTTGCAATTATAAAACAAAACGTTTATCTAAAAAAGCATTAGAAAAGCTAACGAAATGGTGCGAAAGACAAGAAATATTAGAAAAGATGTAACATAGACTAAACATTTCTTTTAATAATAGTCCAATTAAAAATACACATACATTATGTATGTGTATTTTACTTATTATCAATTGCAAGAGGCCAAATTTCTTTTATTAAAAGTAATTTTGGAGGGCGAAGGTCCTACTGGAAAATCAAAATAGTTATGCGGTTTAATCCACTACAATTAAACTTCTTGTCTTATCGATATGGTTCAGTAACATATGATACTCTTCTTCATACATAGTTAAACGTTGTAGAAGGGATTGATTCTCAGCTTCTAAAGCTTCAATTTGATTTTGTAAAATTGTCAATTCATTTACATCTTTATAATTTTGTAGAAAGAGAATAATGTCATCTAATGTAATAGACAAAGAGTTTGTTTCTTTTTCTGATTGGGAGAGAGGAATGTTGTTTCCCGCTTTACGGTGTTGTTTGGCTTGTTGTATTTCGTCTTGGTATTGTTTTCTCACATATGAATTCCAACGAAATCCACAAGCTGCGGGTGTTCTAGCTAGTAGTTTTGCTACTTCTTTGAATGCAGCTAATTGTGTTCCACCGTTACGAATATACTGAAGTACTGTTGATGCGAGAAGTAAATCGTTATCATTAGTCCAAGAATCTTGTCTTGAAATTACCACGTTTTAACCCCCCATATATGTTTTATATTACATATATGCAGTTACTTAAAATGATAGAAGCTCAATCTCTCTTACAATAATTAAGGGTAAGTTTATAGAAGTATCTATGATTTTCAATGCAAAATTACATATAAGGTTGACTATTCACCAAACCTGTAACTATAATAGTTACAGGTTTGTAACTAAATTAATAGATTGGATTGACATGAGTTAGTTCTATGAATGATGTATAAACAAATATTTAAGAATGAATGGAGTTGAAAATATAGACCTACATATAAAATATATTTCTAGAAAGAAATTAGGTAATATACATTTTTTTATAATTATATATTAATAAAAAGAGGTGTGCGTTTTGAAAATTTTTAAGGGAATTCTAGTTTCTTCAATTGCATTAACAGCATTTAATGGAGTAGGTGGTATACTTCCAAGTGAAAAATCAGAAGTTGCCTACGCAGCTACTTACAATTATTCAAATAAGCAATTGAATTCTACTGTACATAAGCAAGCTACTAAACAATTAATTTTAAAATTTAAAAATGAAGCGAATTTACCATATCAGGATGGAATAGAAAAATTCATTAAAGAAGAAAAACAAGATCCTGAATTCATTGGAATTTTAGCTGAATATCCAAATGTAACTATAAATCGACTTTTTAATTCTTTAAATCCTAAAGAAATTAAAAATCTAGGTAAAGAAATAAAAGATTCTGATCATATTTCTTCTAATTTGCTAAACTACTATATTGTAGAAACTCAAGATGGTATTGATGTACAAGCGTTACTTACAAAAATTGAGAAATCATCTCTTGTTGAAACGGCGTATTTACAGGAAGAAGAGGCGTCACCAGAAGAGCGTTTACCAAATTTATCTGTTAACCCATATGATGAGCCTAGACTTACAAGACAAGGTTATCTTGAACCAGCACCATTAGGAATTAATGCACCTTATGCCTGGAGCATAAAAGGTGGGGATGGAAAAGGGACTACATTCGTAGATATGGAGTATGGGTGGTTATTTAGTCATGAGGATTTAGTGAATCAAAAGATTGAATTGATATCTGGACAAAATAAAAGCGAGCACCATGATCATGGTACTTCAGTCTTAGGAATTGTTTCGGCAGAGGATAATAACATAGGCGGAATTGGAATCGCACCCAAAGCTAAGGTAAAGGTTGTATCTCAAATTAGGGATAACGGAAATTATAATACAGCTGATGCTATTTTAAGTGCGGTTAACAATATGCAAGCTGGAGATATTCTTTTACTAGAGGCACAAGCAACTTACGATGGATATGGAGATAAGAACTATCTTCCTGTAGAAGTAAAACCGGATATATTTGATGCAATTCGTCTGGGAGCAAATAAAGGAATTATTATTATTGAAGCAGGTGCAAACGGCGGAAACGATTTAGATCAATTCAGAGACCGTAACGGTAAACAAGTTTTAAATCGTAATAGTCCTGATTTTAAAGATTCAGGGGCAATTATGGTTGGAGCAGCTTCTGCAAGAGTTCCTCATAAGCGTTCATATTTCTCTAATTATGGTAGTAGAGTGGATGTGTATGGATGGGGGAATGCAGTAGATACAACAGATGCTAAACCAAGTGAATTTACAACAAATCTATATACTTCTAGCTTTAGTGGAACATCTAGCGCATCACCTATTATTGCTGGTGCTGCTGCATCAATTCAAGGAATTGCAAAAAATAATCAGGGAAAAGTATATACACCAAGCCAGCTTAGGGATATTTTAAGTGACCCTAGTACTGGGACGAAATCTAACGATCCAATCTCTGATAAAATTGGTGTTTTACCTGACTTAAAAGCCATTTTATCTAAACTTGGTTTTTCACCAAACTTAGGTAATGATTCCTCCATTGTATTTCCTGATGAACCAGAGATAAATAAAGGGAATAAGGGAAATGAAGGATCTACTATTACATTCCCAAAAGAAGATTCCACTAATAGTGAAGGGGACTCTACCTTTATTTTCCCAGAATAATGGTAGAAAGAACTTCTTAGTATAAAGGATTCTTATATAACTAGTTATTTATAATAATAGTGAGAAAGGCTCTTATGCGTAGTAGCATAAGAGTCTTTTTGTTTTAAAATATACAAGTAGTTTAGGAAGAGTTAATTGGCATATGAATTAAGAAGATGTCTTACTTGTTCTATAAAATAATGGTGGTGTATATTATTTTTGTTACTTGACTAGCCATAATAGCCCCTTCTATGAAAGAAGCAAGTGACATAACATCTATATCATCTTTCATTTCTTATTTTTCGACTCCTTCTTTAATAAGAGATTCCATTAGTACTACTGTATTATCATATCCTTTTGCACCTGCAGCATGTAATTCAGGGAAAACATCTGTACTTTCAATTGCAACATTAAGTAAAGGATACCCACCAGCTATTAGCTATTGGGGGATTGTTGACCGTATCTTGGTATACAAGGAAGATAGCGATGATTTTATCTATAACATTTTCTTTATTTTCTATAGCCACATAAAAATGTTTCCATATGATTTCTCCACCTTTATCAAGTGCAGCCAATGCAATTTCTTCTTTGCTTTTAAATCGGCGATAAATAGCGCCTTTAGGCAGAGAAGCAGTGTCCATGATATCTTGAAGGGATGTGCGGAAAATTCCTTGCGTATTGAATAGATACAAAACTACAACATACCTACCCCTGAACTATAATAATTTAGGTCAGAAATAAACTTCTAATTTTGTGAGGAGTTAAGTACTAAAAAGGCTTAATTTTATTTAAGTATTTGTGGTAGTTTAAAGGACTTATCATTGGTTATGATATAATAAAATTCAAGTATACTAAGGGGGATTAATGAGATGATTTTTCAAAGTATGATAACAGCTATTATAGAAAAATTACAAGAGACGGTGAATCCCTATTGGATAATTGTGTTTGGATCAACGGCTGAGAACAGGGAACGAGAAGATAGTGATATTGATATAGCTTATTTAAGTGACACAACTTTAGGGAACTATGAACGTTTTTTATTAGCACAGGAGTTAGCTAACATTGTTCATAGAGATGTTGATTTAGTTGATTTATCCGAAGCTTCTACAGTTTTTCAAGCTCAGATTATACATACAGGAAAGACAATATTTTGTTCAGATGAAAAACGTAAGGTCATTTTTGAAATGAAAACCTTAAAAATGTATTCAAAATTGAACGAAGAAAGACAGATAGTATTTGATGATATAAAGAAAAGAGGTTCTATATATGAAGAATGAGGTTATTTTAAATAAAATTTCTACAATAGAGCGTTGTATAAAAAGAATCCAAGATGTATATGGAAATAACCCTGAAAATTTAGAGGACTTTACAAAACAAGATTCAATAATATTGAACATACAAAGAGCTTGTGAAGCGAGTATTGATTTAGCAATGCATATTGTTGCAGGGAAAAAATTAGGACTACCCCAATCTAGTCGAGAGGCTTTTGATTTATTGGTTACAGCAGGATTACTTAGCGTTGATCTAGCAAATAAGTTAAAAGCAATGGTTGGATTTCGTAATATTGCTGTTCATGATTATCAAAGTGTAAATTTAGATATTGTTCGTCAAATTATTGAAAAACATTTAACTGATTTTAAACTATTTACGAAAGAAGTAATGGGGATATTGGAATTTTAGGCAAAAGAACAGAATAATAGGACTGAGAAAGAAAGTAATTCTATGATTCCCGAACCAGCTATTGAAACAATTACTTAATTTCGTAAGAAGAAACTTTCGTAAGAAGAAACGCAGTCATAAGATGAATTTGTTTATGTTGTAGCGAGGCTTTGCATGAGATGTGTGTAGTTAATAGTAGGAACAATATCCACATACAATTTTATCAACAAATAAGTAAATATTTTTAAAACTAATTTTTATACATATAATGTATACCAAAAACAAAAAAGTTTCCTCACGGAAACTTTTTTGTTTTTGGTAAATTTATAGCGATTAATTAATATACAGTTTTTGAAAAAAATGATGAATCATGTCAAATCATCTTCATTTACACGAACATGAACGTAGTATAAAAATGAAGCATATCCAAAATAATTAAAGGGGCTGGAAAAATGATTAAAAAACTTATTATTGGTTCTATTGCTTTAGGCACAACAATAGGAGTGAGCAAACCTACATTTGCTGCTACAATACATTCTCCATCACAGTTTAAAGAAATTCAAAATGTTCATGTGCAATCCCTACACTCCCCACGGCAGTATTTAGGGCAAACTTCAAGGGAACTTCAAATTAAAAGTAAGGATCCAAAAGTACTAGCTTTTGAACTAGCAAAAGAAGCGCCATTTTATGAAGAAGAATTAGTAGACATATGTTCGGTAATTTTAGATGCAAATGTAGACGTTATATATTGGACAAGTAAGGAATGGGTTAGATTTGAAGAAGGAAATTATGAATTTAAACATGAAATTAAAATTTTTAGAGATAAAGAACGTCAGCAATTAATTACTGCACTAGAATCTTAGAACTTTTACAAAAAAGAAGCTATTTTTAGTATGCTATTCTACCCTCATAGTAGATAGGAAAAAGAAAACACATTAACCTATTTATTGTCGAAAATAAATTGCGATTATAATAGCAATTGTATTCCCAAAAGCAATGTGTCAAATGGATTTTAACATACCTGTAACGGTATTGTTATCAATAAAGTATGCACGGAATTACAAATGGTTGTTTAGAATATTAGAAAAAGTTTAACTGATAAAACCCATTGATCTCAGTATGTCTACATGAGATCAACGGGTTTTTATTATTATGTATTCGAAGATATGGAAAGTATTTTGTGTGTCTATAAAGTTTGGTTTTGAATTTTACGGATGTCTGTATATTACATAAACATTTACAGATGTTTTTGTTATAATTATTTATGAGGTGTATGAAATGAAACACAAAACATTTGGATATGTACGAGTTTCCAGTAAAGATCAAAATGAGGAACGACAAATTCGAAATATGAAAGATTTAGGAATAGAAGATCGAGATATTTTTATCGATAAACAATCTAGTAGAAATATGCAACGCGAAAATTATCAAATGTTAAAACGTCTTGCTCGTACAGGTGATACCATTGTATTTGATTCTTTAACTAGACTAGGAAGAAGCATGAATGATGTCCTCGAGGAATTCAGATACTATGAAAAGCATGAGATTAATTTACAATTTATAAAAGAACCATTCATTAATGTAAATTACACAGGTAAGAGTACAAATGATGTTATTCAAAGTGCTATTCAGAAAGCAACGCTTACCATTTTATCTGCTTTTGCAGAAAAAGAACGGCATGATATTAAACAGCGACAAGCGGAGGGTATTGCTCTAGCTAAAAGGCAAGGTAAACGGTTAGGACGTCCTCCAGTAGAAATTACAGCCGAATTTATTGAAGCCTATAAAGAATGGAAGTCTGGTGGTATTACAGCAGTAGGAGTCATGAAGAAATATGGTATCAAACGTTCTTCGTTTTACAAACTTGCTAAGCAGTATGAAGAAACAAAACATAAAAATCTACTGAATGATTAATGATAATTTAGGAGGTTATTATATGAAACATACAGCAAAAGTAAAAATTGGTGATTGCGTTCAATTTTCTTATCGTAAGAATCCTTCCTTGCAATTAACTGGATATGTGGTAAGAGTTTTAACGAATACCATTGTTGTAGAGGTTTCAGATATGATGGAAGAGGAGTTAATTGATGCTAGACAGGTAGTAAAGCATGGGCGTTATCATAAGATAGCCCGTAAACAAGTAAAAAGTAAAGTTTCATGAAAAACACTCTTAAAGAAATCTAGAAGCAACTTTTCAAATGTCATATACTGTCTTGAATACATTTATGTATTGGCATTTTTGTTCGTATTTTGTATACTAAACGTGAGTTTTCCTTACGTAGGCAATCTTTCAATTTCTATGAAAGCCAACTAATCTGTTAATTATGTATGGTAGCAAATAAGCTCTTATGTCCACAGATATAAGAGCTTATTTGCATATGTATCACTCTTTTATGTACAATGAAAGAAAAACATCATATGAGATGGGGAGAGGAAAACCCATGTCCAACAAACAATTAGTGAATTTACGCATTGATTTTGCTTTTAAACAATTATTTGGCACAAGTGGAAATGAAGATATTCTCATTGCTTTTTTAAATGCGATGTTACAAGAATCTTTAGAATCACCCATTGTTTCGTTACAACTAGAAGATCCACACTTGCACCGAGAACATGAAGAGGATAAATTATCGATTTTAGATATTTCCGCTACATTAGATACAGGAACAAAGGTAAATGTAGAAATACAGCTGAATAACAATCATGACATGATTAAGAGAAGTTTGTATTACTGGGGAAGGCTATATACATCCCAACTACAAAAGGGAATGCCATATAGTTCTCTTCACAAAACCATTACGATTAATTTATTAAACTTTGTAATGTTTCCAGAATATGAAGCATTTCATACAACAGGAATCTTATGGAATCGGCAACAACAAAAGAAGTTAAGTGATGATATTGAAGTTCATATTGTGGAGATTCCAAAACTCATGCAACAGTGGCGGAATGAACAAGTTAATCCCTGGGAAGATTCTTTTGTTCGTTGGTTGTTATTACTTCCAGCGAATGAGGATGAACAATTAACTCAAACATTGGAGGATATTGCGATGAACCAAGACCCTATTTTACAAAAAGCGATGAATAAATGGGAACGTATGAGTCAAGATTCTTCTTTCCGACAAGCGTATGAAGCAAGGGAGAAAGCGTTGATGGATGAAGCCGCAAAGTTTGCTTATGCAGAACAAAAAGGGATTGAAAAAGGGAAAATGCAACTTATTCGTGGTATGCATAAAAACGGAATGCCAATAGAAGATATTGCAAAGTTTACAAATTTACGTATAGAAGAAATACGAAATATTTTACAAGCCTAAATAATTAAAAGTAACAACTACAAATACTTGTAGGTATTATTTTTTAGTGACCGCCACCAGGAAGTATAGTTAATGTTTGAAAAGATTTGAACTACTCCTACTTTCACTTCGTTTTACAAAAAAGAAGGGCCAAGGTTGAAAATAGATAAATCATAATAAAAAACTACAGGTCTGTAATTGATTAAGAACCTGTAGTTTTTTTATGTTTATCCTATTTTATTTTCCATTTTTTTGCGTTTCAATAATAAATTTTGAAACTAATTCTGATAATGCTTCTACTTTTTCTTTTATGTTGTTAGATTGATTTGATACTTCCTCAATTGATGCCGCTTGTGATTGGATTGACTGTACAGTTTGAGTGGTTTCTTTAGCTATTTGTGTTGCAGTTTCAGAAACACTTGATATAGAAGCATTAACTTCTTCTGTACCAGCAGACATTTCTTCTGTTGCTGCAGATACCTCTTGAATTTGGCTAGTGATTTTATTAATAGCCACCATAATAGATGAGAATGCTTGATCTGCTTGATAAGCAGCTTCTTTTCCTTCTGTAGCCTTTTGTTGACCTTTTTGCATGACATTCACCGTATCTTTTGTATCTGTTTGAATCAATTGTATTAAATGATTAATTTCATTTGCGGATTCTTTCGACTTCTCTGCTAAATTCCTTACTTCGGCTGCAACTACTGCAAACCCTTTTCCATTTTCTCCAGCACGCGCAGCTTCAATAGCAGCGTTTAATGCGAGAAGATTGGTTTGTTTGGCAATGTTAGTGATAGGTTCTTCCAGTTAATTTTTCATTAGAGAAGATTTGAATAATTGTACCTACTTTTATTGTATTTCCCACAAATTTCTCCTCCGCACTTAAATATGATAATTACTATTTTGTTGATTATTATAATCATTTGATTTTTTGTCCTAATAGCACCTCTATAAGGGTATTTATTCTTTTATCTTGCACACTATAATAAGTTTCGTATCCCTTTCTATTGCTAGCTAGTATTTTTTGTGATTTCATTACGGCTAGATGTTGAGATGTGGTAGACTGTGGCCTTTCTAAAAAGTCTGCTATTTGATTTACATTGCATGGACCTCTTTTAGTAAGTTCTATTATTATTTTGATTCTTATTGAATGTGATATTGCCTTTAAAAGGGTAGCGTTTTCTTTGTAAATAGACATTTAAATTTTTCTCCCTAACGTGTATTTCTATTGCTGTTTAAATAAAAAATATAAAACTATATATAATGATTAATAACTTTATAAAAATATATTATAGAATGTTAACATTTTTATAAGTGAAATTGTGCTTGCCCTTTATCAAGTAGAGGATGAAAAAGCGTTGGTATTGTAAAGTAAGAGCGAATTTTAATAATTACTTCAAGGTATTTACTGATTCCTTTTCTATAAATAAAGAGAGGTCTTAAACCTTAAAGAACTTTTAATTTAACACCTATAAAATATGGTTATAAAACAAAATCCAACTATAAGGATAATGGATATTGTAATAAATTGATTGTAGTATCTTTGCAATTATTGTATTTATTTGAGGGGAATAGTCTTTTTTGTTTTCTTATGTAAATTACGTGAATCACCAACGGTTTATTTGGTAAACATGGGATGAAATATAGCTGTTTGATTGCAATTTCATCCTGGAATTGAAGTTTCTTAATGGATTAGACGATTGCTTTCAAAGATGAAAAGCCCATGTCAATGAAGGTATTGAAGAAATATATTTCTTATCATCTTGAGGAGAATGTTGCAGAAACATTTTATAAATTTGCTCTCATTGAATTTTAAACATACAGGTAGAAAAACAAATAAAAGGGTTACTTTATAAAGGTGCTCAACAAAAATAAACGTTTATAAAATTATTTATATCACCTTTATAAATTTGATATTTCAATGTTTCATGAATATGGACCCATCGTTTGTAAAGGTATACCTTTACAAACGTAGGGGTGTAATAAAATTTCGTGGGATTTAATTTATAATTTAATTAGAATGAAAGAACAAAAGTATCCTTTATAAAAGAGATGAGCAAATTGATCTATTATAAAAGTTCATTAGTTTTAGATAAATTAAGATTCAATTGTTTGAAAAAGGTTTTGTAAGTAGTTGGTTTATTTGGCAGGATTATTAGATATCAAATCAATTATATATTTTATGACTAAAAATAAATTTTTAACTAATTTTTCAAGTTAATATTTTAATAGGTTTCGTTTTGGAAATATTTCAATGGTATTTTCTTTATATAATGGAATAGGGGACGAGAGGAATACCAAAATAATTTTTACTACTACTGAAAAAGAACTTGTAGCAATTTATACAAGTTCTTTTTGGTGTTCAGATTTAGTATGAATAATCAGTTTACATAACTATATATCAGAAATTTATATAGTGATTGATATATAAAGAGTAAATTTAGGCAAATTGAATAATTTTTTTGGTTAGTTCTTTTAATTCATTCTTATCATCTCTAGATAGTAATTCTGCTGGGCTTTTTACGTAGTGAAAAGCTTTCCAAACCTGCTCGCCAAATCCATCTACAATACTACTTTTACCTGAAACGGTTGCTGCTACCTCTTCAGTTCCTTGTATATTGAGATCACACCAAATTGGTAATTTACAATTTCGAAGCGTTAACCCCTTTTTCATGTCAAAATAATCTTTACATTGATCAGGAAAGGAAAAATAAACATGTTCTAAAATACGATTTTCTTGCTCAAGATATTCCTCTAAAGCTTTATCAGGTAAGTAATTTTCCATTTCTCGCTTATTTAGGATATGTAATATATAACCATGACTTTCACAAATACGTTTAATTTTATTAATGTATCTTTCTTTTGATGGGGTGTTATATGTACTAGGAGGAGAAATAATATCACTATCTATTATACAAATGGTCCTATGTTTTCCATTTATACTTTGGGCAACTTTTGATAAATCACTTCCCCCACCATGTACAAACTCAATCCATAATTTATTCGATCTGCTTTCTCCTAAAAGTTCTAAACATTTCTCTATAAAAAGTCTATCGGATTCTACATTTTCTAAAACTATTTTTAATGGTTGTCCTAGAAAATCCCATACAGTATCTATAGTTATTAACTCATATCTAATCCCATTTAAAATAACAGTATACCTATGACCATTTAAATATTTAAACACTTGTACTCCTGAAATTGTACCAATTTGGCTTTCAATAAGAGTATTTAATTCTTCTACACTTGAATATACCTGAACTATTGTCTTATCTTCATGTTGTTTTGATTTATAAAGAGTATTTTGTACTACCTGTTTTGTTATATAGTCTCTATAGCTTTCTAAAGCAGTTGTTTCGAAAAGTGTTAAATCGTCTTTATCATCAATAAACCATTCATGCTTTCCTGATTCAAAGTAACAAAAAAGGAACTTTATAATTTGTTTTACTCTTTCATCACCTATTTTTGACATTAATTCATTTGGAAGGTTTATCACCATGGTATTTTGCTGCCTCCCTGTTTCTCATGTAAAGAACTCCTAAGTTTTAAGACTTCATTGTAATCTTCTTCAAAAAATCCCTCTGGCCAGTTAGATATATTTCCAAATTCATCGATTTTCAATTTTCTTATTATATTATGATTTTTGCTTTTTAATTTTTCTGTATAATAAATTGCAACTTCTTCAGGATTAATTTTTCCTTCTACTATATATCTTCTCAATCTTATAATCATATGTTCACTGTGTGTCTCAACTAAAAATTTGTTTTTAAAACCATAATTTTCCCTAGTTCCTTCAATAAATAGGTCAATTAGGCAAGCTTGAGCAGAGGGATGTAAATGTAATTCTGGTTGTTCTATTATATGTAATTTTGCTAAACTACGCTTGGCATCATAGGATGTTTTAGACTGGTGTAAAAAAGTTTGTACAACAATAGGAATTAATTGAGATAGGCCGTGTCCAACATCGATTAAATTGTTTTTTTGACCAGTTATTTCATCCGTTACCATCAGCCGAAATAAATCAGTTCTGCCGCCATATTCACTTCCTATTAAATCTTCGACATCTATTCTATGGTTTAAATTTTTACTCAGCCAATTTGATACCTGATTAATTAATTGCTTTCCTTTCCTTATATCCTGTCCAAGGATGGCAGGAGCAAACTCTCCGTCATGTCCAACATAGTTAACAGCATTTTCTCTATATCTATAAGAACGTTCAGGGGTTTTTCTAAATGGACCAATATAAAAAATATTACTTGCATAAAAGTTTAGATATCGTATTAATTCCATAAACAAATAGCGGAAAGCCATAACTTGTTCATCGTCATCATCTTTAACATCTAAAGGTAATATTTTGAAATCTGGAATGAATTTATCAAATACAAACTTTTCTGCTTTGATTTTAAAGCTAGTTTGAATTATTCCTTTCACTTCATAAGACTCTGAATCTCCTATTAAATTTAAAGAGAATACTTCACCATGGTTTATATCTATATCGGAAAGGATAAATTTTTTGATTTTTAATACTCCGTATTCGTCCTGTAAAATACAAACATTAAGTTTAAATTTTTCTAAACCAGAAAAAAACCTTAAAAACCTGTTGCGTACATATGGAGAAAAACGATTAAGTTCTTTACGATCAATAATTAATTCAAACTCTATGGATTCATTTCGGTCATGCTCAAATACCACATCTTCAAAGTTTCCATAATCTATTGTTTTTCCATATAATAACAAAGGTGCCATAGAGTCATCTAGAAATGTTTGTTTTAGTACTAATGGAAACCGCATAATACTACTTTTTCCAGAGCTATTTTGTCCTATTATAAATGTTAAAGGTTTTAGTTCTATTTCCTCACTATCAATAAAACCCTTTATACGTTTTAATCTGAAACGTTCCATTCAAAGTTCCCCCTTATACATTGATTAGAAAAAGACTAGTAGTAAATTCATTCCAATTATATCTTAAACAGACCTTAATTTTATACAATTTTTCAATATGTAATTTATAAAATTAATATATACGAGAATTTAATTCATTTTTGTTTTGAGGAGGAATCAATTTCTTGATTTGATGGTGGTGTAAATGCAACCCTTAATTGAATTTTTAAAATAGCCAAAGCCCCCATTACTCATATACGATAAAGTATCTATGAAAGTAGGTGCTTTTTTCTTTGTTATATAGAAATTATACATTAATTCATATTTGGAATACTTTAAAAAGAAAAGGTGATGACGGAAGTAGAGACGGTTTGATATCCTCATGATTAATAGTTACGTTTAACTATATGTACATTACAAATATAAATATTATTCTTAAATATAGATAAATATCTTTCTGCAAGACTGCAACATTCTTCTTTACTTACCCATGTATACATTTTTACGTATTTATTATGGTATCAAAGTTGATTTAAAACGGTTTATATAAAATCAATAAATGAGATTTTTAGAGGAAGGGCAGATCTTTATTTATTGATTCACATAATTTTCAAACATTAAAACTCTAGACGTTAATATTTGTTATATAATGGAATCAATATGGTTTCCCCGTTATGAATAATGAGATAATTTATGTGTTCCGTGTATTCGTTTTAAAGCAAAAAGAACTTGTAGTGATTTCTACAAGTTCTTTTTGTTTTTCTTATTGTATTAGAAAAAAGCCCTTTAAATATAGCAGAAACAATAATAAAGTATTTATTTCTTGTTTGCTATGTAAAATGATAATAAGTGGGTTTAATATTAAAGATGAAATATTTTATAGAAATGAGATGAAGTCGAATGAGTGAAACAAGTATACATATTGAACTTGAACAAAAACCTGAAACCAAGGAGGAGACTTCTTATATTAGGCCATTACAAAGTGCAAATGTTTTGTTTAAGTTTATGAATAGAATAGAATTTCTTAAAGATATTTTATTGAAAAAGGCTATTTTACCTCGATATTACGAAGAAAAAATAGGTTACTTGGAAATTGAAGAATTGGAAAAAATTGCATTTCCTATGAGCTGTTTTTGCGATATTCATTTAAACAAACTTGTACCACATATGGTGAATTACGGTTCGTATGGGATTGGTTTGAGTAAAGAGTGGGGTATAAGACAGGGAATTCAGCCAATCCATTATATTAATAAACACTCAAATTTACGTAAAGATTTTAGTATTATTCTTAGTAAAGCCATTAATGATTCACCAGAAAAAAGTGATGAAAACAATGATTATAATAATTATTTGTTACATGATTTATTGTATATGAAGCCTCTTGATGGAGAAATGCCAACAAATAATCACCGAGAAATAGCTATAAGGAATTTTCATGATGAAAAAGAATGGAGATATATACCTAATATTGAGCAGGTAGAAACAGAATTACCTTTAATTATTAGTCAAGAGCAGATGAACCCAAAAAGTTATTTTACTTATTCACAAGCTATTGCCCAATGTCCTGATTTATGGTTGAATTTTGAATTTGAGCACATTAAACATATTATTGTTAGCAAAGAGAGCGAGAGAAGTGAACTTATAGAGTTTGTCGTCCAAAACAATATTGGTGAAACTTACGAGCAATACATATTATTCTCTAAAATAATTGTTTTTGATGAATTAAGAGAGGACTGGTAAAAATGTTTGCTAATTTTAACAAAGCTTTATTAAACAATAATCAAAAGGATACAAAAATACCGAAAGAAGTATTGGGTTCATTAAACGAGAAACTTCCTAATGACTTAGTTTATGTTGAAATAGAAGATAGGAAAGGTGTAGTTGCACTAACATCAAATAGTTCATCTATGGAATTTGGTGGACTTAGTTTCGATTTAAACAATGATGTATTTGCAGAGTTCAAACCTTCAAATGTTAAAGAAGTTTTGGAGTTTCTATATAGAACTCAGCGTAAATATACAATTAGTAAAGACGCTAATGAGTATATAACTATAAATGGTAATAAGTTTAAAATAGATGAAGTAATTAAAGATCCTTTCAAAGAAAATGAAATAGGGAAATATGACATAACTATTTATCCGCAACCTTTTCCAGAGCCATTTAAGCTGTCTTTTGAAGGAAAAGGAGTAAAGAAAGATATTACTTTCAAAAGACAACCTTTTGCTGATATGCACAAAGTACTATTTAAAAATATTGATAATGAAACTTTCAGTATTTCTTATGTTTTAGATGAGAGAGAGAAACATCTAAAATTCAATTTTAGTCTAAATCTTGAAAATACAAAAACAGTTGAGGAAACAGTTGAAGCACTAAAATTATATTATGCATTCGTTTCAGGTGATATTAAACTTAATGGGTCTGAACTTAATGAATATGCGATTAAAGAAACAGAGAAAACCTCTGTTTTGGAGACGATAAAGTTTTGGGAAAAAGTTTTGGAGTTACAAAGGAGATTGAGGGTTACTTTTATCCCTAAGTCAAAACTTGAAATAGAAGATATAGTATTGATTGAAAAGTTGTACCGGACTTTAATTGAAGAAAAACCCTATAAAGAATATATAAATATCAGTGAATTAACTTTGACAGGTACTAATGATGTTGAGAAGTTATTAGGGCAGAGTGGTTTATCTATGTCATTTCATCAACATGATAATGTTAAAGTATTTGGGGTTAATTTAGACTTGTATAGCATTATCTGTTACTTTGATTTTAAAGTGACTGATATAAAATCTTCGGAAATAAATAAAGCTGATGTTAGTAAAAGTATTTTGGTGGTTGAACCAGTAGAAGGAAGAAAAACTTATCAATCATCTATTCATTTTTCTACTGAGCAAGAGCTTAAAGATTATGAATTGAATAATACCGAATTACAATATGCTGAAGAAATAATAATCAATTAAATTATAAAAAAATTTTATTAAAAAAAAGCATCATTGGGAGATAAACAATAGTAATTGTAACTTCTTTAACAACCAGGTACGATTATACAATAACACTACAGAAACGACTATATTGTTTTATATTTAAGTATAATGAAGAGTTCACATCAAAAATTAAATGAATTTAGTATAGCCCCGTTTTAAAAATCAGAACGGGGTTATACGTGCTTTAGATTTTTAAGATAATCGGATTCATTTTCCAAGTAACATTTCTGGTACGCTATTAAAAGGTACACCTTTTAGAACGTATTTAATATTTGTAAATTGAAAAATGAGTTTTACAAAACATACAAAATGTTAAACTCATAAGAACCAGCGATATCATATAATTTTCTTTGGTATTAATGGTTTTTTTCGCTATAAAATGAAAAGAATAAGATTATCAGCTTTACAAAATAAGTTTATAGTTAAGGTAAGTTTTATATAAAATAATTCTCTTTATTTCTCAATTGATATTAGAATATTCGCATTATGTATTTTTTGTACTTTTATTGCATAAATCATTAATCTAATCTCATAATGTATTGAAAAAACAAAGACATTAAAATTAAATATTAATAAAAATACAAAACGTAAAAAATATGTAGAATACTGTCTAATTTATTATATTTTCTCCTCTTTATATAACAATTAATCTATTAGGTGATAAGAATAAAATCTTACAATAGATTATAGGGGGAGAAATTTATGAAGAAAATTTTAGTTGGTGCAATAACAATAGGAGTTATACTAGGATCTGGTAGTAGTTTTGCTGCTGCAGATGAACTTGATAGCATTTCTAAAAATGAAAATACAATTCAATCAATATCTGCTTCAACCACAAAATCAATAACTACGAATCAATTTAATAAAATTTATGCAGCCATGAAAAAATATGAAGGCACACCATATAAATATGGTGGGAATAGTCCTAAAACTGGATTTGATTGTTCGGGGTTAATGCAATGGGGATATGGGACACAAGGGATTAAATTGCCACGTACAGCACAAGATCAATATAATAAAACTACACGTATCGCTAGAAGTGCTCTCCAACCAGGAGATTTAGTTTTCTTTAAAGGAACAGTTTCAGGCAAGTCAGGTATCACTCACGTTGGTATGTATATTGGCAACAACAAGTTTTATAATGCTAGTAATTCTGGAGTTGGTGAAGCTAGTTTAAATAGTTCTTATTGGAGTAAATATATTGCAGGATACGGTCGAGTTAAATAAAAATATAAGATTTAATAAAAAGAACTGAAGTTCATTTTGACTTCAGTTCTTTTTGATAATCATTTGCTTTAAACTATCAATCTTCAATAATTTATTAAATTTTTCATCTCAGAGTGGAGAAAAATTATAAGACAAGAGAAGCAATAAAATAAAATTGGTGTATCTGTATGAATAGTTCTTTACAAAGGAAAAAAGTTAAAATCGCTTCAATATGCCATATAAGAAAGTAAAAGCTGCTTCACAAAAAAAGCCCTTTCCATTGCTACAAAGCAATAGAAAGGGGGAAGTATGATGAGTGATCGTATTGGTGAAGGGTATAAATAATGATATGCTTTCAAAAATATTTTAGCATGTTCATAAAAGAAATGAAGGAGGAAATTTAACTTGATGAAAACCTATAGAATACTTTGTAAAATTAGTTTTTTGCAGTCTTCTTTAAGGGTTTCGTTTTTTTTATGTCAGCTACTGTTTTAACTACTTTACTAACAGTATTTTAATAAAGAAATTTCTTCCTAAATGAGACCCTGTTGTCCCTTCATCAATCTTATTGTTGAGATAAGAGAATTCTTTCCTTCATTTTTAAAATGATTTCATCAGAATTAATTTTTTTGGCTGATGGAACTCCTAAAATAGCAGAAGCCCCCTCACTGGCATATACTTCTTCTCCATTTTCGTGAGAAACAATAAATAACCCTTGTCCTTCAAATTCAATATATATAATTTTTTTAATTTGTTTTACATTTGTTTGTATAGACCTATAGATTTCATATAAATCTTTACTACGTTTTTCTCCCCCCATACGTATAGGCTCTTGTTCATTTGTAAAAATTAATCCCTCTGGATTGTTTCTATTTAAAATAAACCATAATTTTTCATCTGTGGGCAATAAATATTCAGATAGCTTTTTGGAGTCATTATTTATAATGTTTTGTTGTTGTATTTCATAAACATGGAAAAAAAATGTGGATATTTCTAAAGTTGAATTAGACGTAAAATTATGATTTTGATAAAGTTGCTTGCCGTCTTTTAATAGAGCACTTTTACTATTTTGATAATCTTTTAGTGCTATCTTTTCAGGTGACTCTTTAGAATTATCTGTTGCTTGAGCAATTTTATTCATACTTATTAATGCAATACTTAAAAATACGCCTAAAATTATAGTTCTCGTTATTTTTTTCATAAACTTATTTTCCTCCTTATTTTCATTTAATATCCTCTACTAATACCTTGAACTGTTTCATTCCACCAAAATCTATCGTTATTTTTAAATGATTCAAAGTTATGTTGATAATGATCTCCATACCAAGGATCCATATAGGTAATATAGTTCATATTATTCATACCTTTAAAATAACCATCTAACACAAGAAAATGACCAATATTCCCTCCGTTTTTCCAATTAATTAGTGTAATCATTGGTTTATTGCTATTAATTTGGCTTCTAAACTCATCATAAGAAAGAGTTCCTCTATTAATTGTTGAAGTTAAACCAAAATAAATAAGGCCATTTTGTATTTCTCTAGAAGTAGCTGGATAATTGTATAAGCCTCCCTTTACATATCCTACAAATTGCTGTTGTGTAGTTGGTTGCCCAAAATAGTTTAAAACAGATACTGAAGTACCTGCCCAACACCAATTAGACTGCTGTTGTTTAATGTTAGGAACATTTAGTTTAATAGTTGTTGTAGAATTAGGTGGATTTCCATTTATAAATGCCGAAGCAACATATGCTTTTTTCCCGTTTTTAAAAAAATAAAACCAGCGATTATCTATACTTCCAGTCCAATAATCTTTTAAACCCTCTCCATATTCCCAACCATTGAAGTAAACGGTTTGATTTCCTTGAAGAACATCTATTATATTTCCAGTCGAATCTTTATTATCGCGCACATTTACCCCGATAGGAGCAGTTACACCTGAAAATTCAACTTCTTCGGCAAACACATCATTGACATTAGTAAAATTCCACAGAGATAAAATAAATACAACTATAATTAAAATTCTTTGTGCAAGCTTCATCTTCTCACATCCTCATATGATATGTTGAAAAAACTATTAAAACGAAAAATTAAGTTACTTAACTTTTTAAAATTTCAAGTACACACTACTTTTTTATAACCCATGATGTAACGCCCCTTTCATTTTATTTCTATACTATTTTAATTTATTCTAATATCCACATAATTCCTCTTGAAATTCTAATATGTAAAAAATATGACACAATTAAAATTTGGTTCTCGAATGCTCCCTAGCTAGCAAATAGGAGCATAAAATGTGAGACAGGTAGTCAAATATGGCTGTTATAAGAAAATAGTAGATAGAAAAGGAATCAATCAATAATAAATCATAAAAATACCCCTAGAGAAATCGCAGGCGTTTTTTATAGATGAAGTCTTCAAAAACATACCTTTAACTCATTTTTTAGAAATCTACCTTCCGTTCATTAGTTCCAATATTCTGAGTTTGTTTTAGAAATAGACACCACTTTATTTATATAAATATGCAATTATTCATATTTATATAAATATTTTAAAAGTAATTGTATATTTAAGTTTGTAATTATACTTTTTATTTGACTTATATTGAAGGGGGAAGATGTATGAAAAAAACTGTTATTACATTACTTGCTGCAGGAACAATGTTAGGTGCGCCTTTTTCAACTGCATTTGCAGAAGAACAAGCATCCCAAAAAGAAGTAATGGATAAAATGGAAGTGCAACAAAAGAATTGGAATGAGGAACAAGGAAGTCCATCATTTCTTTCAGGTGAATTATCTGATAAAAAGGTAGAAACTCAAAAAGCAGTGAAAGAGTTTCTTGAAGAAAATAAAGAACTATTTAAGGTAAATCCACAAACGGATCTGACACTGAAAGAAGTGAAATCGGATGATTTAGGTATGAAACATTATGTTTATACAAGGTCTGTAAATAAGGTGCCTGTTGATGGTGCACAATTCATTGTTCATACAGATAAAGAGGGCAAGGTAAAAACAGTAAATGGAGATGTTCATCCGGCTGCTGCAGAAAGTTTAAAAGGTGATACAGAAGCAAAGATTACAAAAGAAACAGCGCTTTCAAATGCTTGGAAACATATTAAACTTACAAAAAATGATACATTAGTAAAAGTAGATGGAAACACATTAGACCAGGTAAAAGAAAACTTAGATTCTACAAATGAAAAAGCGGACTTAGTTGTATATGAAAAAGACGGAAAGTATTATCTAACGTTTAAAGTGCAACTGCAATTTATTAAACCTTATGGAGCTAACTGGCAAATTTATGTGAATGCAGAAGATGGATCAATCATAGATTCATATAATGCAGTTACAGACGCAGATAGCGCTCAAAAAGGATATGGATATGGAGTATTAGGGGATCGAAAAGAACTGAATACAACATTTGATAGTGTACAGAAAAAATACTATTTAAAAGACACAACAAAGCCTATGAATGGAGGCTATATTGAAACATTTACGGTAAATCATAGTGATGCAGATTATCCAGTTAACTATCGTCTACTGGATAATGATAATGCTTGGATAAATAAAGATCAAGGACCTGCGGTCGATGCTCATTATAATGCTGGAAAAGTCTATGACTACTATAAAAATATTCACAATCGTAACAGTTTTGATGGAAAAGGAAAAACAATTCGCTCTGGTGTAAATTATGGAGTAAATGTAAATAATGCATTTTGGAATGGGCAGCAAATGGTTTATGGAGATGGTGATGGGCGCATATTCTCTCCACTTTCAGGTTCCCTTGATGTTGTTGCGCATGAATTAACTCACGCTGTGACACAGTATTCAGCTGATCTTCGTTATGTAAATCAATCAGGTGCATTAAATGAATCTTTCTCTGATGTATTTGGATATTTTGTTGATCCAACAAATTGGGATTTAGGAGAAGCTGTATATACGCCTGGTATTTCTGGAGATGCACTTCGCAGTTTATCAAATCCTGAAAAATATGGCCAACCTTCTCATATGAGGGATTATCAATACCTTCCTGCAACTGAAGAAGGCGATAACGGTGGGGTACATATTAATAGTGGTATTCCGAATAAGGCTGCATATCTGACAATCAATGCTATTGGTAAAGAGAAAGCAGAAAAGATCTATTATCGCGCGTTAACAACATATTTAACACCAACAAGTGATTTTAAACAAGCTCGTACAGCTTTATTACAATCCGCAGCTGATTATGATGGCTATGGTAGTGCAACCTATAAAGCAGTAGAAAATGCTTGGAATCAAGTGGGCGTAAAGTAAATTAAAATTCGTTTATAATATTTTTATGTTTTTAACATTTAAATCATAAAAGGACCTATGTCTTGTTAATACAAGTAGGTCCTTTTATTGTATTAATTATATTTATTAAATGTTATAATATGTGTAAACGATAAATGGAGGTTATTATGAATCTTTCATCAAGTGTAAGCAATCAGGTACTAGATCAAACAATGATTTTGGTTGGACTGGAATCCAATTTAGCAATGATAGAATTTAATTTAGATACAGAGGTAATTTGGGTAAATGATCATTTTGCACAAGCTTTAGGTTATACAATCAGTGAAATGAAGAACATGGTACATAAACAATTTTGTCCCCATAGTTTTATAAATAGTAGAGAATATAATCAGTTATGGGAGAATTTAAAAAAGGGAATTAAGTTTCAAAAGAAAATTCAAAGAGTTGGTAAAAAAGGCGATTTAACTTGGTTTGAGGCTACCTATATTCCAATTAAAAATGAACAAGGGGTAGTAGATGCTGTACTAAAAATTGCAACGGATATTACAAATCGTGAAAATCAAACAAGAGAAGTTGTTTCACATTTAAAGAATTTATCTATAGATTTAGGAAGTAAAGTCGACATTAATTCTAAGGAAAATATGAAAGCTCTACAATCTTTAAAAGAACAGATTAACTTAGTAAGTGAAATTGCTCAAATGATTAAGGAAATTTCTTCCCAAACTAATATTTTATCTTTAAATGCAGCAATTGAAGCGGCAAGAGTAGGAGAACATGGACGTGGATTTGCAGTAGTAGCAGAAGAGGTAAGAAGATTGGCAAGTAATGTTGATGGTGCAATAAAAAAAATAAATTTAAATGTAGAGAGTATCACAAATGGTGTAACCATTGTTAGGAATGTGACTGAAAAATTACAAAGAGAAGTGATTAATAATCAAATTGAAATTAGTAATACTATGGAAAAGTTCGAAAATATTGTGGGGTGAATATAAGCATAAAGAACTATCTTTTGAAGTTAAGCTATAAATTATACATAAAAAAGAAAGGCATGTCTTACATGCCTTTCAAGTGATTACTATTTTCTAAAGAGGGATGAAAGCTTAGGTATATAATGGCTAAATAATTTTTTTGCATATTTTGTTGGTAATAGAGCATGATATTACCAAATTCAACGGAGGTGTTTAAAAAATGCAAATTCGCGAAAATAATAATTCAAACGAAATTTTAATAGCAGCTGCAGCAAGTGCAATTGAACAAATGAAATATGAAATTGCTCAGGAGTTTGGTGTTACACTTGGACCGGATTCAACAGCAAGAGCAAATGGTTCAGTAGGTGGAGAAATTACAAAACGTTTAGTTCGTATGGCGCAAGAGCAGTTATCTGGTCAATATAAAATTCACTAAAGTTAAAGGTATATCCCATTCAAGGGATATACCTTTTTAATTTGCTTTTAAAGAGGGCTGTTCAATTTTTTATTGTTGGTTTAGTTTAGATACTGCAAATTTAGCTGTGAAATTCATTTTCTTCATGTAAGAAGAATTTACTCCTGCTTGAAATTGAACGGAAATATTACCATCTTTTTGTGCTTTGAAGACGCGACCGTATGGTGAATTAGCATTGTATGTGCCAATTACTTGATTATCTGCATCAAAGACTGTATAAGAAATTGGGAACCCTGAATTTTGTACAAAGACTGTAAGCTCTTCCCCTTTATTAAGATTAAATGATTCTTTTTGAGAAACTTCATAGGAACTCATAGAGTAATATTTTGTAACTTCTTGAATATCTAAATTTGTAGTTGCCGCACTCGCTTTAGGTGCCTCTGCTCCTGGTAAGTTCATACCTGATAGTACTGCAATTCCTAATGCCCCTGCTAAAATAACTTTTTTCATAATGCTAGTTCCTCCTTTAATATACTGTGAGATTTGAAACCGGAGTGAAAATATCACTCCTTGAAACCATTATAGTTACAACGAGAATGATTTTCAATGAGATTTGATATGTAATTCTGCATACATAAGGTGTCGATATAGGGTAATCTATCCGAAGTTTAAAGTATTCTTAAAGAAGGAGAGGACAATTTTTCAAAACTATGAATGAGATGGTGGCTGGTTTTTATATACGTTGGTTCTATAAGTAAATATTTTGTTGTTTTCTATCGTGCATTGTATATAATGTAAATAAACACTCAAATGTTGATAAAGTTGTATAATATGGAATTATTAAACAAAATTAAATGATTATATGCTATAATAAAGCTGCAATAAGGTTCAACATCCTAATCTTATTGTGTATATTTAACCTATGTATGTCGTTTGTATAAAAAATAAGAAGTCTCTCAAAAAGAGGCTTCTTATTTTTTTGATAGAGGGGGAATACGGATGATGGATTATTATCAAATTTTTTTATTTACGATGGCATGTATTGCCTTGTTTTTTTATATACTACATGCTGGGAAACCAACAAAAAGAAATAAATGGAAATTTATTGGTGTAATATTTTTATTTTTCCTTTTAAATTATTTATTTCTTAAATTCCTATAGGTAAATGTAAGAGGAAATATGTTTGTTGCTCTAAAATTACAGTAAGAAGAACTTTTAAGACAAAAGAGAGCTACAGGAAAAAGTCCAATAACTGTCATAATTTTTGTGCGAGTTTAATAAATTGATATGCGATAATTTAACTATAGGGTTATTTGAATGTGATAAAGGTAAATGAATAATTGAGTATGAAATTATAAGGTTTTGTATTCAATTGTTAATTTTAGTTATACGTGTTTAGCCTTCACTTACATTCATGCTCTTAATATAGTAAGAAATTCAATAGGAGGGGACTAGTAGTATGAATAAAAAAATTTTAGGGCAGTTTAGAAAAATGGCTACAAATAAAAAAGGATTAAGTGCTGCTGCAGTAGCAGTGGGAATTATGAGTACAACTCTTATTCCTCAAAATGCCTATGCACATGGGTTTGTTGAAAAGCCAGGTAGCCGTGCAGCTTTATGCAGTCAAAATTATGGGGCGCTAAATTCAAATTGTGGAAATATAATGTATGAACCACAAAGTTTAGAAGCTCCTAAAGGATTCCCACAGGGTGGACCAGCAGACGGGAAAATTGCTTCAGCAGGAGGCCTGTTTGGTGGGATTCTTGATCAACAAACAGCTGATCGATGGTTTAAGAATACGATTAAAGGCGGAGAAAACACCTTTACTTGGAAATACACAGCTCCTCATTCAACAAGTCAATGGCACTATTACATCACGAAAAAGGGATGGAATCCAAATAAACCTTTAACAAGAGCAGATTTTGAGCCAATTGGTACTGTAAAACACGATGGTTCTAAAGCATCTAATAATTTATCACATAAAATCAATGTACCAACTGATCGCAGTGGGTACCATGTTATTTTAGCTGTTTGGGATGTAGCTGATACTGTAAACGCTTTCTATAATGTAATCGATGTGAATCTAATAAATGATGAAAAACCAGATACAGAAGCACCAGCTCAGCCATCTGGACTACAAGTAGTAAAAACTACCTCAAATAGTGTAGAACTTAATTGGAAACCCGCAACAGACAATGTAGGAGTGAAAGAATATCAAGTGCTACGTAATGGAGAACTAATTAATACTGTAGTCGGTACAAGTGTAATTGATAAAAAATTAAACCCAAACACAGAATATACGTATACAGTAAGAGCAGTAGATGCTGCAGGAAATATATCTGAGAAAAGTGAAGCATTAGTTATTAAAACAACAGAGGAAAAACCAGATACAGAAGCACCAACTCAACCTAAAGGATTACACAGTATGGGAACTACTACGAGTAGTATTGATTTAATGTGGAGTCCATCGGAGGATAATGTAGATGTGAGCCATTATATTGTATACAGAGAAGTTGGAGGGGCCATGAAAGAAATAGGTACTGCTAATACAACTTCATTTATGGACAAAGATTTGCAAGCGAATACAGTATATAAGTATGTAGTATCTGCTGTCGATACATCTGGTAATGAATCAATGAAAAGTGATGCCATCACAGTTACAACAAAAGGACAAGAAAACTCTTATGAACAATGGAATGCGCGTAAAGCGATAGGTGCGTGGATTGAAATGTGACGGATATAGAGACAGGTGAAAAAACAAAAAGTCGCACCTTATATAGGTGTGTGTGGATTGAAATCTTAAAGAATACTATGAAATTGAAAGAAGTACTGTCGCACCTTATATAGGTGCGTGAATTGAGATCGCTAGTGCTAAACGTCTAAAGGAATTGTATGGGAGTCACACCTTTAGTAGGTGTTTGGATTGAAATTGATAAGACACTTGATAGTATTTTATTAAGCCTTAACGCATTACCCATATACTATTTGACTAACGTCCTTCATAATCTTGAGGGAAAAGGATTCTTTTGGTAATGCGTTAACTTTAATTAAAACCTTCTTGAAATGTATAATAATATTATATAATATATAGGTATATTGTTAGTTTATTTGATTCCGTTTATTCCCACACCTTATGTGTTGTGGTTGAGTTGTAGAAGCAAGTTGCGTCTTGTTTCAATTGTGAAAGGGCTTCTTTGAGCCGATTAGTGTATATATAGCTTATTTTGCTATACACATTTTTAATCGACTTGAAGAAGCCCTTTTTGTGTTGTTTTCAGGTTTGCAGGCGGGGTTATTTTTGATTTATAAAATAACAAATTAAAAAGTAGAGGAGATAAAAAATGAAAAACGATTGTAGACACTTAAGACTAATACCAACAGTAGAGGAACATAAAAAACGAATGGAAAAAAACCGGAAGTCATATGCTGCATCAGCAATGTTAATCGAATCCAGATCGAGAATTAATCAATTGCGAGGTTGTTTAGAGGCAGAAATCATATTACCTGATGGTAAAATGCAATATTTTAAACCAAACGCCATTCATGAAAAGGAAGCCATTCAAGAAATTGCATTATTTATTGAAGGCGTACAGGAAGCAAAAGGAGGCTATGTTATCTTATGGCGCTTTGTCGGGCAACAAAGTTTTTTCCAGGGTACAAAGGTCGTAGCTGAACCGAAGTTTCGTAAAATTATGCGTAAGCTGAAAGATTATTTTTTTGACTACGAGGAAGTTGTTTATGAGACTGAAAAATAAGGAAGATAGAGGGATAGATATGAAAAAAGATAACATTTGGACAGTATTAGATGATCCAAAAGAGCAGGAAACAAGAGGGCCATCTCAAGAACCGGATGATATATTCGCTGGTGTGGATGAACTACCGGAGATTACAGATGAAGAACTACCATTCTAATTATGTCGAGGTAGTGTATAGAGGGTAAAAGGAAGAACTAAGTAATGTATATACTTGGATCTTCCTTTTTTTATTATAAAAAAAGAACTTGGAGGAAAATATAATGAGAATCGGAAATGATTTAGCGGCTGGATTTTATCCAACACCACTAACAGAAGGGAAACATTTAGTACAATTATTACAAATGGAATCACAGCGAGCTTATGCTTGCTTTGACCCGTGTTGTGGAGAAGGTACAATTTTACGAAGTTTTGCAGATGAGGTGAAACAAGTTGGTATACAACTTGATACATATGGTGTGGAATTAGATGCAACTCGATATTACAAAGCAAAAGAGCAATTAGATGTAGTGGTACGCTCGAGCTTTGAAAGCATGATGATTAGTCATGACTATTTTCCACTAATCTTTTTAAATCCACCTTATAATACGGAGCTTCGTATAGATAATGAAAAATCAGAGGAAATGGAGTTCAACTTCCTAAAACGTGCTCACCATTATTTAGCAGAAGGTGGGATTATGGTATATGTAATTCTATATGACAGATTTGCTAGAGACGATATCAGTTATTTCTTGGCTAAGAATTATGAGGAAATAGGCTTAATGCGTTTTGGTGATGAAAATAAGGAGTTCGATGCATTTAAACAGTGTGTCTTCATCGGTCGTAAGCGTGAAGCTATGAAAAATGATACATACTTTAACGATCGGTTCGCTAATTTTTGTGAAAATATGTCAGACCTTATTTTCGTCAAAAAAAATGTGAATACATTAGCAGAAATGGTGAATCGTAAAAGTTGGATTATACCTGAATTGCATCATCAGAAAAAAATCATTTTTACATCAAGAGTGGATTATAAAAGTGCTTATGAAGGAGTAGGGAAATCGGAAGGTATCTCGTCGCTCAAAAAGCGTTTAAATAGAGGGAATGGTTACTCACTACAAGGCGAGAAAACAGCTGCAGAGAGAGCAAAGATGCCAATTGCTTCTGGACAATTAGGACTATTGCTGATAACAGGTGTGGCAGATGGTTTGCTTGGTGAAGGTGATACACTCCATGCAGTTCGTGGATCTGAAAATGTGTATTATGAACATTCATTTGAGCAATTAGAAAAAACAACAAAAGAAGTTGTTTTACAAAAACGTCGCGCTAAATTTATCATTGCAACGCCAAAAGGTGAAGTCAAAGAACTTGTCTAGGAAAGGAAGAAGGCTATGTATGTACTATTAGGAATAGGAGCATTATTTATCGTATGGGAATTTAGTAATCGTATGTTTCGTATTGCTATTGTACTTACAGTCATTTGTTTATGTGCTTCTCAATTAGGTGCAGGTGATATGTTACATGCGGCTGAACAGTCATTACCAGAGTGGAAACAGTTTATAGATTTTCAGCCAATAAATTGAATGAGTAGGACATGAAACGTATCGAATAAGATGCGTTTTTTATTTTAGGAGGGAAACTTATGTTACAAGAAATGATTCAACAAGATACATTTGATCAGGGACAAACACCAGCGATGTTGCAATTGGAGACGGGAACTGCTTCCCATTCAGCCTTCTGCTTTGCTATGGCAATAAATCATCATCGTGAAATACAATTTGCAGTACTAGGGGCGAATGATAGTACATTAAAGTCATTTAGGGCTGCCATATCGATGGGAACTAGCCGTTTGTATTTTGGAGAAGGAAAAAGGGAAGAATCACATTACACATTAGATAAAAAAGTGAATGTGATCTCAAAAGGACAATTTGAATTTATTAATACGCAAACTATCAATAAAAAGAAAGCAATTATTGCGTTTTCTAAACAATTAGAGACGAAATACATTGTTGCAATTGACGAAGCACCAGAAATGCAAGTGAGAGACTTCTTAATGGCTCCTCCGTACGGCTTGCCAATTTTAGAAGAATGGGCGAAGCCAATTTATGAGGAGATGCTAACAAGAAATCTATTACAGCCATTAAAGGTATATTTTGATAAGAATGAATTTTCTTCTCTATCTATTGCACAAGTCGTACTAAAAGAAAAGGATTGTAAAGAGTTTTTATCAGAAATGATTCGCTCTGGAAAATGTCAATTTCCACAAGAGGGTACAGGTGAAAAAATTAATAAAATACAAGATTTAAATGAATATCTATTGGAATATTCACCTGTCATGCTTGATAAGGTAACAAAATTAGATGAGCCATTGCATCAACCAATGAAAGATCAGGCATTATCTCATTTTGATACATACAAAAGACCATTATTCCCTGTACAGGCACATGTAGCAACAGGTGCAGCAAAAGCATTACAAGTACAAAAAGGAATCATTATACAGGGGGAAATGTCGTCCGGCAAAAGTGCAATTATGACAGCGACAGTAGATGGATATTTCCATTTAACCGGGAAAAAAGGGTATCGTACCTGCGTATTTGTTCCACCTACTCTTACTGAGAAGTGGGCAAAAGAAGAAATACGACACTTAATACCAGAAGCAGAAGTACATCTGATTAAACGTACAGAGGATTTAATTGGCATTCATCAATCATGGATTCAATCTGGAAGACCAAAACCAGAAAAACCAACCTACTTTGTCATTAGTTTTACTACGATGCGAGGGGATTCTATTAAACACATGCCATTACGCTATAAGAAAATTGCACTTTCCAAGAAATCGGAGGAAGAGGTGCAAAGATATTATAAGAATGGATACTACTGTCCAGATTGTGGTGCTAGGTTACGTAAAAAAGTGTCTTCTATTATGGTTCAACAAGCTAATGGCGAACAAAAGGAAGTCTGTCAGTATAAAGAATTTACAGGAAGTGACTTAGATTCTAAAACCAATAAAAATAGTGTATGTGCCGATTGTAATTCAAATATTTGGAGCCCGAAGGTAAAAACAAAATATGCAAGTTTTAAAGAGTGGACAAAATATGAGAATAAATTAGTACAGGCAATTAAAGAGGGAAATAAAACTTTACAAAAACAACTAGAGTTAGAAAATCGCAACAAACCTTATAGTGCAAAACACTCAGGAAGAGCATATAGAAAAGTAGCTACAGTTGAGTATATTCGTAGGAAAATGAAGCATTTCTTCGATGCTCTTATCGCTGACGAAATACATGAACTGAAAAGCGAAACTGCACAAGGAACTGCTCTAGGGAGTTTAGTTAAAGTTTGTAAGAAATTCGTAGGTGGAACAGGAACTCTATTTGGAGGGAAGGCAAGCGATGTATTTTATACGTTATGGCGTTTATATCCTTCCAAGATGGTTAAAAGTGGGTTTGAATATAGCTCTTTAATGGATTGGAATGAAACCTACGGAAATATTGAGAGAACGTACTACCATGATGGTGAAGTTGTATCTAATGTAGCTTCACGTGGTGCGCAAGGAATGCTGGATAAGACAAAAGTTGTTCCTGGTATTTCACCTTATGTGTTTACTCAATTTTTAATGGATACAACAATAAATATACGCTTAAAAGATGTATGGCCAAATCCAGTCGAATTAATCAATGTACCTACGATTCTTGTTGATATGTCAGATGAGCAAAAACAAGCATATGAGCATATGAAAGAGTCGTTTGAAAAAGCAATTGAAGCAGCGAAAGGTACACCTGATGTCGGCAAATTATGGCTTTCTTACATCCGTACAGGCAATGCATACCCAGATAACATGAATCATTATCCTGACTATTACTTAGATGGTAATGAAAAAGATGTTGTTTGGTCCAATGGAGAATTTAGATTCGATGAGGATTGTATACAGCCTAAAGAAAAGAAGTTGCAAGAGATATTGTGTACTGAAATTTCTGAGAGCCGACCTACTATCATTTATGTATCAGATACAGGATCTACAGTGAAGGAACGAGACATTCAGCCTCGTTTACAGAAAGTTGCAGAGCAAGTACCTGGTGCGAAAGTAGCAATTTTACGTACCAATACAGTTACTCCGCCAAAACGTAGCGAATGGTTAAAAGAACAAGTAAATAGTGGTGTGAATGTTATCATCTGTTCACAAGAATTGGTAAAGGTAGGATTGGACTGTGCGACAAGAAGTTGCTAACAGATAGTGCTTCATAAGAAGTCATCTTAGTCGTTAGAGATGTTCCCGCCCAAAACTGCTTTTCGAGTAATCGAATTGTTGGGTTGCATGAGGGTTAAATGCTTAATGGAGGACTTTACACAGAAGCTCAACAGAGCTAGGGAAAGATTGAGAAGGTATAAGCGAAGCTGAACCTTTGTAGACTCCGTCACCGACAGCAGACGTACTGTGGTAGAAAAAGTCTGTAGAAGCGGATAGGAAAAGTTCTACGGTCGAGGGACTGTGCGACGACCCATAGATCCGCCGGAGGAAAGAAGGATGCCTAACCCAATCGTATCTATCGTTAGTGAAACTTGGTAAGCCCTATGTATTCCTCTCATTCGAGGTAGGAGAATCGTAAGAGACTTACAACATACAGAGGGTAAAGGATTGTGGAAAAAGCGAATGCCAACAGAACGAAAGTTCAGACGAAAGCTCATTTGTATAAGTCGTTGGATAGGGCAATACCCGAACTGAAAGGTTGCTGACTTCCACATGGTCTTCAACACGAAAGAAAGCGAAAAGAATAATCCTATAGAGAGGGAGATATGTTATGAAAACTAACGAGAGTGTTAAGTCGGCTGTTTCCCCACTAGTGGAGAATTGGCACTCAATTAATTGGGTGAAAATTCAACGCTATGTTAGGAAACTTCAACAACGAATCTATCGTGCCGAACAGTTAAACCAAACAAGGAAAGTAAGAAAACTTCAAAGATTACTTTTAAGAAGCAAGGCTAATCTACTTCTAAGTATTAGACGAGTCACTCAAGAGAATAAAGGTAAAAAGACAGCAGGTATAGACAGTTATATCTCTAACACGCCTCAAGAAAGAGTTGATTTATTCAACAAATTAAGCAGATATAGTGTTAGAAATATCAAGGTTAAACCAGCTAGAAGAACCTATATTCCTAAGAAGAACGGTAAACTTCGTCCACTAGGTATTCCAGTTATAGTTGACAGAGTATATCAAAATGTATTCAAAAACGCATTAGAGCCACAATGGGAAGCAAAATTTGAAATGACCTCTTATGGATTCAGACCTAAACGCAGTACGCATGATGCAATGAGTGATTTATTCACTAAATTAAGCAAAGGTAGTGCTAAGGGATGGATTTTTGAGGGGGATTTTGAAGGTTGCTTTGACAATTTGAATCATGATTACATTATGGGTTGTATTAATAACTTCCCTAATAAATCAATAATTCGAGACTGGCTCGAAAGTGGATATGTAGACAATGATGTATTCAATGAGACAACAAAAGGAACGCCACAAGGTGGAATTATCTCACCATTGTTAGCAAACGTGGCACTACATGGAATGGAGAAAGAAATCGGTGTTAGATACATCCATACAACACGACAAGGAGATACATTGTACTCAAATTCAGTCGGTGTTGTTAGATACGCTGATGACTTTGTAATTGTCTGTCCTACAGAAGAAGAAGCATATGGCATGTACGATAAGTTAGAACCATACCTGAACAAACGTGGATTAAATCTTGCGAAAGACAAAACAAGAGTAGTACACATTAGTAAAGGGTTTGACTTCTTAGGATTTAATTTCAGACAATATCCAACAAAAGACGGAATGCGCTTGTTCATTAAGCCTTCCAAAGATAGTGTCAAACGAGCTAAACAAAAGATTAAAGAAATATTCGAATGGGGTAAAGGTAGAGAAACGTCGGTCCTAATTGATAGATTAAATCGTGTCGTTAGAGGAATAACGAACTATTGGTCTCCTACGGTTGCCAAGAAGATCTTCAGAGATATAGATAGTTATATTCTGAAAAGAACGCTAATTTACTTGAAACATAGACATCATCGTAAATCAATTAAATGGATTAGAAAGATATATTTCAAACCCGACCATACTGGTGTGAGCAAGGACAAATGGATTCTTACGTGTCCACATGATAATACAAAACAACTCATGAAAATGAGTTGGGTAAAAATCGAAAGACATATTAAAATCAAACAATATAACAGTCCATTTGACGCTTCACTAAAAGAGTATTTCGAGCGACGAGATAAAAAAGAGTTCGATAAGGAGAACACTTTAGCGAAACAAAAACTTGCTAAAAAGTCTAAATACAAATGTAGGGTCTGCCATGAATCGCTTGTTGGAGACGAACCATTAGAAGCAAATCATATAATACCGAAAATTATAGGTGGTCGTGACACTTATGAGAACCTTGAGTTACTTCATAAGTCTTGTCATAAAACACATCATGCATTATTAGAGAGATATGGTAACGGTAAGCAATTACCAAAAGTTCAGTCTTACCTTAAAAGAAATAATGTGGATGTAAACAGTAAACAAGCGGTCAAATATATGATGGATGCATTTAAGAAGTTTGCATACTAATTGTCTTCGGATGAAAGAGGGCTTGAGCCGGATGTGCTGAAAGGTACAAGTCCGGTTCTTAGGGGGGAAAGAGATGGTAACATCTTTGACCTACCCGACTGCTGGCAACGCCAACATTGATTTTCGTGCGAAACGTTCATCATTGAAAAGATGATGCACTATCAATCAGAAGTTTCTATGTGAATAGCAACACAGAAAGATAGGAGAACTTTTATTCCGAGAAGTGGAATGACGGAGTAACGCCCCGAAACGCTTCCCCTAAAGCTACGACGTGCATTGAAAGATGTGTTTATTTCTTTGTACGAGGCTCGTTAAGGTCGGCAGAAGTTTGCCGTAAATTCATTTTTATAAATGAAATGCGAAAAGGCGCTGGAGGCAGTGTCCGTAGATGATATGCCGGGGGTCATAAAAAACTAGATATGGCGAGAATGTGTGGAAACACTGACGAACTTGCGAATGTACGGCTCCTGAAGTGACCATATAGAAACTGTATGGCACGCAACAAAAGCGTGGTATCTGTGGTTTAGTACGATTGAAGATTAGGAAAAACCATATGTAGTTATAGGCTACATCAAGGATACGGGGTTAAAGCAAGCGCCTAAGTCTAGGTCTGATAGGAATAAAGGAACGTTGGAAGCTATGGATGTGGAGGGAACACACCCGTTGAAGCAGTACAAGGGAATTCATAACCTTGTTTAATCATAGTGAAAGTAGTGGCACGACCGTTGAAGTCCTTGTAATGAGGATGGAGGAACAGCCACAAGTCGTACCTAATAGAATTGAAACCTCACACTTCATGGATTCTCGTAAGACTTAAAAGGTCACAGATCCAGAAAGGAGTGTGATAAACCATGAGATTCAATTTGGAGAACAAAGCAAGAAAAAATGCTAATCTTCGCCACGCAGAGTATTACGATATGCAAAGCGAATTTGATGCACTATACCAAGATAGCAAGGATGGTAAGAGCTTCAAGAATTTAATGAAACTCATAACATCTGACAATAACATCATACTCGCCTATCGGAATATCAAAAGAAACACTGGTAGCCCGACACCTGGAACTGATGGAATCACTATCAAGGATATAGAGAAAATCGAGACTAATGAGTTTCTTATAATGGTTAAAAAACGGTTTAATTTCTACAAACCAAGAAAGGTAAGAAGAGTAGATATTCCTAAAAGTAACGGTAAAACAAGACCTCTTGGCATACCGTCAATATGGGATAGAATCGCTCAACAGTGTATCTTGCAGGTAATGGAGCCAATTTGTGAAGCTAAATTCAATAGACACAGCTACGGTTTCCGACCATTCCGTTCAACCGAACAAGCCTTTGCCGATGTTTCACATCGAGTCAATAGTAGCAACATGCAATATGTCGTTGATATTGATATAGAAGGATTTTTCGATAACGTGAGCCATACAAAGCTAATGCGTCAAATATGGTCACTAGGAATACAAGATAAACAACTATTGGTCATAATCAGACGGATGTTAAAAGCACCAATCGTCATGCCCGATGGTAAGATCACTTACCCAACAAAAGGTACTCCGCAAGGTGGGGTTCTTTCACCCCTACTAGCAAACATCAATCTAAATGAATTTGATTGGTGGATTGCCAACCAATGGGAGGAAAGAAATCTAAAAGAAATTACACCGCAATATCGCAAAGATGGTAGAAGAAATCGTAAAAATGAAAATGTGAAGCTAAGGAAATCGACCAACCTTAAAGAAATTTACCTTGTAAGATATGCAGACGACTTTAAGATTTTCTGTCAAACCAGAAAGGAAGCGGTCAAAACATATCATGCAGCTAAATTATGGTTGGAAGAAAGGTTGAAACTAACCATTTCCAGTGAGAAATCAAGAATAACTAACCTCAAAAGAGAACCCAGTGAATTCTTAGGTTTCACATTCCGAATGGCGCAAAAGGGAAAAAGAGCATCAGGCGAAACAAAATTCGTCATACGCTCCAATGTCTCACCAAAAGCCATAAAACGAATTCATAACCAATTACGCGACCAAATTAAGAAAATTCAAAAGGCAAATAGAGGATACAAAGCCCTAGCAGAAATGAACAAATACAACAGCATGGTAAACGGTATTCACAACTACTACCGTTTAGCTTCTCATGTATCAAGAGATTTCGGCACACTAGGGGGTCACATCCTAATAACCTTATATAACAGGTTAAATGGACTTAGTAAGATAGGGAAATATGAAGGGAAGCATAAAGGCATTCTCGCATATATGGAATCATCCGGTGTGAGATACTACCGCAAATATCCCATCTTGCCCATTTCTTATGTTCAACACAAAAGTCCAATGAATGCCAAAGTTTCGATCAACAAGTATACAAAAGAAGGTAGATTAGGAATTCACAAAAATCAGTCAATCATTCCTGAATGGAAATTGAAGTGGCTGCGAGAAAATCCTGTAGTAAACAATAGGGTATCCATTGAATTTGCAGATAATAGAATATCCAAATTCATAGCTCAGGGTGGAAAATGCGCTATTACTGGAATCGAATTAGACCTTGAAACCATGCAATGTCATCACGTCAACCCTTACCATAAAACGAAGGATGACTCGTATAAAAACCTTGTAATTGTAAGTTACGAAGTCCACGCACTAATTCATGCAACCAACCTTGAAGTTATTAAGAAATATCTAAAGGCTCTGAAATTAAATGACGAGCAACTGGACAAGCTTAATAAATTGAGGAAAAAAGCAGGAAATGACAAAATTTAAAACCTAATCACCTAAGATGTTAGGAAAAGCAAACTATCCAAATTAAATTGTTGTGAGGGAAACAGATATTTTATTAGATACGAGGGAGCGCCGTATGTGTTGAAAGGCGCAAGTACGGTGTGGATCGGGGGAAAAGGTGGAGATTACCTCAAAGCCTTACCTATCGATATTATCAATTATCATTTAGCTTATTTACGTTAAATCAGGCTGCAAGAAGACATTGGCGTATTGGTCAAACAAAGCAGTGCAGAACTTTCTATCTTGGTTACCGAGAAACGTTCCAAGAACAACTGGCGCAATTAATTGCCCAAAAGAACAAAGCTGCTGAAGCAATGAACGGTGATGCAACAAGCGACGGACTGAATGCAATGCTTGGTGATACTGGTGATCTACAGACTCTATTAATTCAAAACATTAAGAGAGGGAATCAATTAAAAGGTTCAACAGAGGAATGGACAAAAGCAGCATCTGATGAATCTAAACGCGTCCTTGAAAACTTTGGCAATGTAATAAAGACTGTATTTGAACCAATTGAAATTCAATTTATGAATTGGGTGGAAAAATTGCCAAAAACAATGAACGTAGCATTTATGAAAGAGGCTAAATTTGTACAAAAAGCTGTTGAATGTATTAAAAAAGAGCAAGTACCTGGTGTTCGAATGAAGCAGAATGTACTTGAAATAGATGGAGAAATAGAAGATGTGATTCGAACTTTAACAACACTGAATACAGATAAGCGTATGCTTGTACAAAAACAAGACATTACACTGTGGGATGAATTGATTGTGGAAGTAGATACTTCTCAAAAGAAAGGGAAAGGGAAACAAAAAAATAAAGTAATTGAAGGACAATTTGAGTTTGATTTATTTGGTTAAATGAGAGGGGAAAATCATGTTTAAGATGCTTCTTATCGCATTAATTTGCTATATATGTTTTGTAGTTTACAAAACAAAAAGAAATATGTTGATAGAAGAGAAAAGTAAAGAAAAAGGACCAGAACCGGTGGAACGACCTGTTTATTGGTGTCCAAGAGAAAATAGGCCTATTGGCAGGGAACAAGAACGTGTTACTGTTCCAACGAGAGAAATTACCTTAGAAAAGGATGTAGCAAATATATATGATTTAGTTGCTGCATCGATTCAAATGAATGTAGGTGAAGAAGAAAAAACGTTAGAACAGAACAAGGACGTTGCAAAGGAAGTGGAGTATGTTGAAGATTTTCACCATACTCCTGCTTCTGAAGCAGTATATAATATCCCTTTTCCTAGCGATGAGGATATACCAGAGGAATTACTAGAATATGAGGAGACATTTCTGGAACTAGAACAGTTGCCGATCCCACAAGAAACAGAGCATATCGTCACTTTTCAACAAGGAATTTCAGGGGTAGATGATATGGATTTTGTAAAATGGATCGCAAAAGTAATAGGGCGAGAACAAGGACTGACACGTGTACTTAATATGTCTAATAACAAGCGTTATTGGATTCATACAGAGGGAGAAATATTACCAGAAAATCAACTGTTGTATATAGAATTACAAATTGATTCATTGTATTCCTATACACTAGTTAGATGGAGTGAAAGATAACTAGGAAATAGCTGAATGTATTTCCTAGTTGTATTTTCTTGGTTAAATAGCATGAAATACAGCATTTTCTCACTCATTTGTACAAGGATAAAATATTTTTTTATTTTTGTACAAATGAGTGGGACAGAATGATTCACCATATAAGGATATTCGACTATAATGAGACATTGTACGTCATTGTAATATTAAAATGTTTTGAGATTCAGGTGATTAACAGTCTTAAAACAGGAGAATTGAGAACTCTTCGTAATATTACAATGCTTTAAATAGATAGCATCAAATCATGAGAAGTGTATGAAGAATTATTTTATCAAAGTAAATAGGAGTGATAATATATGGCAATCGATCATATAAGCAACAACGTAGTAGAAAAATTAGAACAAACGGTGCGCTATGAAAAGAAACAAATCCAGGTATTACGTGTAAGTAAAAGTAGTTCAAATGTACATGCTTACATGATTTTTCCGGAATTCTCAGAGGTTAAAATTTCAAATACCGAACTGGATGAATATATAGAAAACCTGTCAACAAGCGTGAAGTATGTCATTGATCGCAAGTTGAGTCAACAAGAAATTGAAAAACAAAATCATTCTTTCATCATGACGTGTGAAGTCGAGGAAGATGGTGTGATAGATGATGAAACAATTCATTTTAATACGACGTATGTCAAACCACCAACAATTGCAAATAAAGTATTTAAGTTAGTGTGTGGATTAGGCAATCGATTAGATAGCTTAAAAGAATTACATATTACAGTATTAAATAATAATATTAATCGAATTGAAATTGAGTTTTACAATGAAAATGAAACATATGTGGCAGTAGAAAAAGAAGAAATTGCAAATGCAATTATGGGGGCATATACAAAAGCAAATATCTATTATGCAGCAGATCTTTATTATGCAGCAGTAGGAAATGAAATCAAATTAAAGAGCATCAAACCAAAATTAGCGGGTGATGTGTGATGAAACGAGATAAAGGAATGATAGGAGTCTTATGCACGCTTATTTTAATGATTTTATTACTTGTACCCTTACAAGCAGCTCAAGCTTCTGTAAAAGTAGATTTTAATGAATTAAAAGGAAATGATGTTTCGTCATCATTTAAAAATGGACTAAATAATCGAACGAAAACAACAGAGAAAGATGATTCCTTTGGATCATCAATCATACAAAAGATTGAAGGATTGTATGCACCGGCTTTTAAAGTAGGAGTCAATATCTTTTCTATTTCATTCGTATTGGGTGTTATTGTCATGGTTATGGCATTAATTACAAAGAATGGTCAATGGATGAAGTGGGCAACTGGAAGTATGATTTTCTCATTTATCAGCATGATGTCGATGAGACTAAGTGTATACTTCTTGTTTAGTTCCGATGTATTTTCATTTATGAACATCTTTACGGATTTTTTAGACCTGTTTAAAGCAACAGCACTTATTTTCACACCATTTATGTTAATCGCAGGTATTCGTTTAAGAAGAATTCATGAGAGTACGAAACAGCCGGAATATTACCGTTGGGCAAATCGTGTCATAACGGGATCTTGTTTGCTGTGTATGTTAGCCGTACTCGCTCCATGGCTATTTGCTAATATGTAAAGAACCATATGTAAAGATAGAAAAGGTACTGAATCTGCATTCAGTACCTTTTATCTACCCATTAGGTTGTTTCTTTCATATTCTTCAAAGACTTCTTCTGAAATTGGCGATAGTATGCCGCTCAAATACACAGCGGTATATAAAAAGTATTGCTCATCCCTTGTTTTAATTGTATGAGTACCGTGTTCCTCATTGTTTGGAATAATTCGTTCAATTTTGAGTTGTTTTTTATCACAAATGATCTCTTTTACTCTATATAAATTATGTATCGGTAAACGATCAATATACAAACAAAGGTACTCTAGTAGAAATAGAATAACAGTCATTTGTAGAATGAAAGCAATCTTTAATAGAGTTGGTATGGATGCAAATAATACTAGAAATATAGAGACCAAGAAAATATTTAACTTTGAAAACCACTTTTCGTGTTGATTTAAAGAAATAATACTTTTTTTATTCTGAAACACCTGGAACCTCGTTATAAGAAAAATAGTTGCAAAGATTCCTTCATAACTAAACCAGGTTTTCCACTCCGTATCAGTAAGTTCTAGCAATATATATATGATACCGGTAGATACGAGCAGTGGTACCAGCTGTACCAAACTAAATAGTATGGTATGTTCTAACATTCTTTTCTTGTAGATACGATTAGTAATTGAATCCAAGTTTCTTAACTCCTTCTGCAATTTTCATGATGACACCACCAATAAGAAGATGGTATTCGCCAATTCCTTTTTCATTTACGTACCAACACATATAGTGCCGGATACCTTCTTTTGCATCATGGTCATGTAAAGGAAAAGGAGATGCGTATTTTTTAGATGACATATTATTATCACCGAAAGGTACCTGTTCTGCAAGTACAAAACGTTTCTTTGAATCATTTATAATCCAACAACCATAGTTTACTGACCCATACCATATTGCGTCTTTATGGATTGGATCGATAGCAGGTTGTGCTGGATAGCTTTCATCTAGTATTTGTGCTTTTTCTTCACGAAGTCGTTGATGAATATGTGAATTCAATGGATCTTCCGTTCCGATTTCATAGGTTTCCTCAAAATTCCCACACTCATAAGGAATAAGGGGACTATTTGAATCAGCTGCTAATTGTAGACTGCAAGAATCTGATTTTGAAAGATAATATACGCAGTCTTTGCAGGTGAAGTAGTTTGAAAAAGCTGAATCTGTTTTTGGTTCTGGTTCTGTTACGGTATTATCTACTACAAGTTTTAACATATCTATCACAATCCTTTATAGGCTATTTCAAAATTTAATATAGACGTATCATATCATGCTTATTTTTAAATGTAAATATTTTCCATTTAAAAATACCCTAATTTATTTTGAAAGGAATGTTTGTTTTGAAAAGAAATCGAGAATATATTGCTTTGCGAAATTCTATATTAATAGGCTGGTTACTGACATGCATCGTAATAGGCTTATCTATCTATTTTTCTTCTGTTGTTTATTTATTAATCGGATGTTTCATTCTATCGTTAAAATACGGATTAATGGGTACCGTGAAAAATGTGGAAAAACGTTTGCCTACCTGGGCTAACTTTGGCGTCATTGAAAAACCAGTAAATAGAAGGGTGACCAGACCTTTTCAGTTTCGAGGTGGGCTCCTTGTTTCATTAGCATTAGGATTCGTAGAGATGGTGATAAAAGGCCTATGTATCTCATATTTTATTTTAGGATTAGAAACGCATGTATATCGTTTAATGCGCAGAAACGCAAGGGTGTAAAAAAGGGGGGGCTATTATGAAAGTATTAATATTTGAATTAGTTCTCATTGCGATTCTGATTCCGTTGAATATTGTTGTAAAAAAACATGTCCCAAAATGGAAAGGGAAAGCGGGAGAAAAATTAGTAAAACGTATATTAAGTAAATTGGATCCAAAAAGTTACTATGTGTTACATGATGTTACGGTTCATACGGAGTATGGTGATACAACGCAAATTGATCATATTGTTATCGCGGAAACCGGTGTATTTGTTATAGAGACGAAGAACTACGAGGGATGGATCTATGGAAATGAGAAATCTGCAAGGTGGACACAGGGTATTTTTAGAAAAAAATCCTCTTTTCAAAATCCATTTCGACAAAACTATAAACATATAAAAGCAATTGAATGGTTAATAGAACAACAGCTGCCGTGTATCTCTATTGTAGCGTTCCATCCAAAATGCAGTCTAAAAAGAGTAAATGTTCAATCTAAAGATAAACATGTCCTGTATTATAACGATCTACAAAAATGTATTGAATCATATACTGAAACGCAACTAACAAATGATGAGGTCCAGCACATCTACCAAACAATATTGCGAGCGGACATTATGGATAAGGATATCGAAAAGAAACATGTGAAGTATTTACACAATAAGTTTGCAAAACAATAAGAAATGGAGAAAGGAATAATGTTATATGTAATAGGGTTCATTGTAATCTCTGTAGTATCTATTCGTCTTAACATGAAGTATTACAAATTAAAAGGGGATCCAAAAGATTTGGTGAGAAAGAAAAATAAGTGAATTTATTATTATATTATATATAGTGGTGAAAAAGTAAAGGCATCAGTAGAGATGCCTTTTTTGTTTATTATAATTTTTAATGAATCGACTATGTTAATGTAATAATCAATATAATGGCCTAGTGAAGTAGTTGATTAAAGTTGTAAAATTAATCAACTTAATGAAAAAGGATAAAGTGTTTTACCAAACAAGTCTGTTCGAAAAAAGAAGATAGTTATTCATAAATTGTTTGTCTTAGTTTTATAAGATGGAAATGTGAAAAATTGGCTATTCTATGTTCCTAATAACCACTTTTACAACGGAACTATTTATTCTATTACAAATAGTTACTGTAAAAGATGATAAATAAATTCCAAATACTATGAAAAATAATTGGTATAGAAAGTGACCTAGTAAAGCGATATAAAGATGTAGCTAAAATTCCAAGCAGAAAAGCAATGAATGCATCGGTAAATGTTATTGGAAGGTGTAAAATTGAAAAAAGTGCAGCAGATAGACACATACTAATGAAAAGATTGAATTTTTCAAGTAATTTATTAAAGATAATCCCTCTAAATATAGCTTCTTCAGCTATTGCGGTTAATAGAGTCATTCCTATAATGAATAAAGTTTTTTGTGCCCATGTAGCTTCAAAATAATAAGCCGTGGGACTAGTAAGCAGTTTCCAGGTACTAAGAAGGGGGATATTTAATAGCCAGGCGGAAATTATAAATTGTAGTATAATCGCTGTGAAAAATAAAATATAGTTTTTCCACTTTAAAAGAGCAAATAAGTTCCACTCACCCTTTAAATAATGATAGGATGCACTATATAAAAATAAGAATGTTACTATAATAGAATACAAAGAAATTTCAAAGTTAAACCATGTTATAATATTTTCATTTCCTAGGTTTCTTACCAATGTAGTAGTAATCACTATAATAGATGAAGTAATCAGTATAAAAAACACTTGTAACCAAGTGATTTTTTTTTTAGAAGTCATATATGTCCTCTCCTTATTTGATTTTATTATAAAGAGTATTTTGAATTCAATGATTTAAAAATATTTTTTTAGAAGAACTTAATTTTAATTTAGCGTAATCAAAGTAATTATCCTTAATATGAGACTATTGAAATTTAATGTGAATTTTATTACTTAACGTGAAGTTTCATATTACTTTTTTTTTAATGCATTGTCAATATATTATTCTGAATATTAATATAAAACAAAAAAATTTTATTTTTCTGTTGATTTACCCCTAAAATTGGGCTATATTGGAAAATGCCTAGGCGTTATCATTATACAGGAAAGGAGTTGATATATGTGGAACAGAAAAAAATTCTAGATATTAAATTAACTGAGTCTGGAAAAATTAATTATGTAAAAAACCATGATCCCGGTTGTGCAGGAGCAGGATGTGGTGGTTCGACTTCTTGTTTGGGTCCTAAACCAGGAACAATTGGCAAAGACATATGGAAAAAATGTTCTGGATAACAATTAGAAAAAGGGAGGATTCCCTCCCTTTTTCTTTAAAATTCTCTTAGATTAATGAAACCGTGTACCTAAGCACTAATATAGGAGGGGAATAATGGATCATCTAATTCTTAATTATAAACCCATACTAGATAGCTATTGTTTTGTGAAAGAAGAGAGTGAAGAAATAGTTTTTTTTAATAGAGATACATATATAACCCTTAATGGAGATTCTGTTGAGGATATACTTGATTTAATTCCGTTACTATCTGGTGAATTAAGCACAGAACAATTAGCGAAGAAATTGGAATTACCTATCGAATATCTTTGCGAAATAATTAAAGTGCTAGATGAAAATAACATTATAAAGAATTATGATATGCTTGAAAAATATAAATTTATGGATAAAGATTTGCAAAGATATGAAAAGTTCATCTCAAATTTAACAGGTTCTGTATCCAGTGCTTTTGGAGATATAGAAGTTACTCATACAAAAAAAATAGTATTAATGGGAAATAGAGAATTACAGGAGAATTTAAAGAAAGCTTTTGGTACCAAATTTTCATTTTTAGAAATGAGTCAAATTCAAAATGCAAGTCTAATAATAGCAGTCGACTTTTTTGAAAATGAGGACTTATTTAGTGAAGCAAATGAATTATCTAAATCTTATGGAATCCCATTTTTAAGAGCTTTAGTACAAGAGCAATATTATAGTATTGGTCCAATATTTATATTTAGTGAAACTAGTTGTTATAATTGTTTTTTGAGTAGGAAAATTACGAATTGCGAAAATTCTTACCTAAGCTATAAATATCTGAAGAGATATAATAGTGAATGGAATGAAACTCATATTAGTTTAATTCCAGGGACAATAGAGATGTTTAGTTTTCAAATATTAAGTTTTATTATGAAATATTTCTCTAATTGTATGACTTGCGAAATAATTGGAAAAGAATTTACCTATAATGTATTTAGCTTAAATTCGAATTTAAACCCCGTATTAAAAGTTCCAGGATGTTCTAAATGTGGAACTTTTAATAAAAATATAATCAAAGATTTTGTATTAAATAGTTAGGAGTAAAAATTATGGGAATGCAGAATGCTTTAGAATATATTATAAATAAAAATACTGGAATTATACATCATGTAAAGAATAAGATGGATTTCAAACTGCCATTTCCAATGCACATTTATTTTGCATTTAGAAATGAATTAGTTGATGTTAGTGAGGGAGTAAAAATTCGTGGGGATTATAGCGGATTAGGATATAGTTATGACTGTCCTGAATCGGCATTAATATCAGCTGTGGGTGAGGCACTTGAGCGTTATTGTTCATGTTACCTAAATTCAGAGGTTTTAATAAAGGATTCATTTAACTCTTTAGTAAAAAAAAACGTTCATGCTTTGAATCCACTATCAATTACACAGCCGTTGAATGAACAATATCAAGAAACATATCATACTTGTAAAGAAATTGATGGTGAAACCATATTTTATTGGGTTGAAGCAATGGATGAAATCCATAATAAAAAAATACTAGTTCCTGCTAACACAATGTATTTTGATGTTGATAAAGAGTTCTTACTTCCGCATATAAGAGATTCAATTTCTACTGGTTTAGCAACAGGTTCTACAAGGTTACAAGCGATAGAAAACGCAGCATTAGAATGTATAGAAAGAGACGCAATTATGATTACATGGTTGAACCAATTGACAGTTCCATTAATAGATTCTAAGACGATTCCAGATGAAACTGTGCAGTATTATTTGAACGTTGCAAATGAAAAAGGTTTTGAAGTTTTCTTCTTTGAGATAACAACAGATATCAAAGTTCCTACATATTTTGTCTTAATAAGAAATCTCTATAATAATTACCCTTATATACAGGTAGGGGCAAAAGCACATTATGAACCTATTATAGCGTTAAAAGGAGCTCTAATGGAAACGTTAGCAAGTCTAAATTTATTAGCTGATCCTAACCTTGAAATGGCGGAATTTTCGGATATTAAAAACGTGAAAAATATAAGGAGTATCAAGGATCATATGCTTTATTATGCAGCAGGAAACGATAAAGAAGCTTTTGATTTCTTGATTTCGAATTCTGAAAAGCCATTTAATAATTATTCGAAAGTTAATAATTTTGAAGAACTAAAAGAAAATCTCGATAAGATGGAGTTAAATCTTTATTCATATGATTTAACTACAGAAGATATAAATTCTTTAGGTTTATATGTATATAGAGTGTTAATGCCAGAGTTGGCTTTTCTGGAAATAACTTTACCTATGTTAGGTTGCAATAGATTAATAGATGCCCCCAATAATATGGGATATGTTCCAGCGAAAACTTTTAATAAGAATCCACATCCATTCCCGTAAAGAATATATAAAAAGAGGAGGTAATTGTTGTGAATAAATTTGAAGATCATACAAAGCAGTATATATTATCCAGAATGTATGATTGCAATACTCGAGCAACCCCCATGAGCTCATTTGGGATTTCAAAGCATAAAGTATATGACTATTCCACAAAAATAAAAAAACAACATTATTGTATTAAAAGCATTCCTCTTTGTATAGATAAGACTATGATTAAGCAAGAATTTTATCAAGTTTTAAATAGTAGGCAATCTGTTGCAGAATTAGAAATCCGCACAAGAATTGGTTTTAAAACACTTTCAAACTTGCTTCATTTTTCATATGGATATGTTAATCAACAGCATAATGCTACCCCATCTGCAGGGGGGAAATATCCTATAAGTATTTATATAGCGATTTTTAACGTCGAAAATTTAGAACAAGGTATATATTATTATAATAAGGAAGAAAGTACCTTAGAAATGATTAGAAAAGGAAATTTTAGAGAAGTTATTAATAATCTATATGTTGATAATACACATATTCATTCCGCTTCTTTTATTATGTTTCATGTTGCAAATCTTGATCAAACAAGTAGTAAATATGAAGATAGGGGTTATAAATTAATACATTTAGATATGGGGCATCTTTCTCAAAATCTTTATTTATTAAGCAGTGCACAACACTTAGGTATTAGAGCAATTTTTGGAATATATGAAAATAAAGTAAATGATTTTTTAGAAATTGATGGAGAAAACGAATTTGTGTTACTTTCGCATGTTTTCGGAGGAATAAAATACCCTACCCCAATAATAATGGGGACTAAATATAGTGATTTATATTATGAAAATGAGGAAACAGGAAGTGAAGAATAAAGTGCTATGGAAGTTTCTCGTAAATCTGTATAAGAAGCAAAAATATAAACTTATCATATTGTTCTTATTTTCCTGCTTTCTTGCTTTAAATGAAATCGCTTTCCCACTTATTTTAAAATATATTATTGATAATGTTACAATTAGTAATTTGTATGGGTTTGCAATAAAATATGGCTGGATCTTTATTTCTATCATAATTGTTCAATTAATAATAAAATATTATGCTGTAATTTTAGATAATCAAGTTGTAATTGACAGTAATTTAGTATTAAGAAAGAAGATAAATGAAACATTAAAACGATCGGATTATTTTAGATTTATAAATCTTGAAAACAAAAATCTTACGCAGATTATTACATATGATGTTCCACAGTGTCAAGGAATTCTTAATTCTATAATATTTGACCTAATCGTGCAGTGTTTGGTATTTATAAGTACCTTCTTAATTTTAATGGCTCTTAACCTAAAATTAACTTTAATTATTTTGATGATTTTACCAATATATTATGGTGTGTTTTATCTATTTAATAGCAAACTTAATATAATCAATATGCAACTGATAGAACATCGAGATTATTTATCAAATGTAATAGAGAAAATTCAACTTAATTTTAAAAATTATAAAATATATGTAAGAAAAAATGGTTTTGATCAACAATATAACGATAGGGTCGTTAAAATTTCTCAAACTCAATCCAAGAATGCTAAATTAGTTGCAGTTATGAATATTACAATGACTATTCTATTTTGTCTATTAATTGGTTTAATTGCAATAATTGGGTTTTCAGAGGTGAAGAATAACACTTTAAGCATTGGGGCCTTGTCTGCATTTTTAGTTTATACTATGAATTTTTTCTCACCAATTCAAAGAATTATGTCATTGTTTATTGATTTTAAGATTAGTGTAATTTCTATAAAAAGAGTGCATGAATTACTATGTTTGGACTTGGAAGAAAAAAATCATGTTAAGTTAGAAAAAAATATGCAAGGTAATGTGCTTTTTAAAAATGCACAAGTAAAGCTAGGGAATAAAAATATTGTTAGTAATTTTACAGGTGAGATTGTAAGAGGAAAAATTAATTATTTAGTGGGAAGAAATGCATCTGGAAAATCAACGCTAATTTTATCTTTAATTCAATTTATAAAATCTAGTGGAATCTATATAGATAGTTATGAAGTAACAAGATATGATATTGAAATGTTAAGAAAAAACATTAGTGTTGCATTTCAAGAGCCTGAATTTATTGCAGAAAATGTTACCGATCAATTAAACTTAATTGAAGAAAATAATTATAACAAGCTTATAAACCCTGAGAAAAAAATCATAATTGATAAATATGTGAAAGTACTAGTTTCTTTATTAGAACCTAGTAAAACTATTTCAGAATTATCTGGGGGAAAAAAACAACTATTATCTATTATTAGCGTCTTGAAAAGTTATCCGGAAATATTAATTCTGGATGAAGCTTTTTCCAATTTAGATTCTGAAATTAGATACGAGATCAAAAATGTAATGAACAGTTTGAAAGAACATATAACAATTATTGTTGTAGATCATTTTGCAAATCCAGCGCTAGAAGATAATGTGATTAGCCTGGAACAAGAAAAATTTGTACGGGAGGGAAGTATAAGTGAACACACACATAATTTCTGATTTTCCTTCTTTAGTTGGAAAACATTGTTCTTCTACTGCTATTCAAGAAATTATGATGTATTATAAGCAGCCTTTAAGTGAGGCTATGATTTTTGGGATTGGGAGCGGTTTGTTTTTTAGTTATTTTAGTTTTGCAAATAACTATCCAAGGTTATTAATTACTCGTACACCCTATTTTGAAAATAATTTTTTTAATGCTATTAATCATAATTTTAAGTGGTATAGTGGTGAAGTACTGAACGTAGATAAAATAATTAGTTTTTTAGAAAATGATATCCCTATATTAGTAATTTCGGAAACTGGTTATTTGGATTTTTATGGAACTAAAGGAGGAAGAAATGTCGCTGGACATACGTTTACTATTTTAGGTTTTGATATAAGAAAGAAGACTTTCCTTGTATCTGACTTTATATCTAGTGAATATTTTTCATTAAGCCTAATAGATTTAAAAAAAGCAATTAATCAAGCGAAAGTGCCATATGATCGTAAAAATGTTTGGGCACCTGTGTATCCGTTTGTTATCGAAGATATTCGTGAAGCCATGCTGAAAGGTATGTGGAAAAATGCTAATGATATGCTTCAAAATCAAAATGATAATTATGGAATTCTGAACATTAAAAAACTTTCAGCTGAAATACCTTATTGGACTGAATTACCAGAATGGGAAGAATGTTGCCTCCATACTTATATGATGATTGAGAAAATTGGAAGTGGGGGAAGTGGATTTAGAAAGTTATATACAGAATTTTTAATAGAAGCTTCTTCGTATTTCAAAGAAATTGAGCAGTATTCCTGTATTAATAAAATGCAAAAAATCAATAAGTTGTACAAATTACTTGGTAGAAAATTCTTTGTTACAGGCCGAACTAAAGAAAGAAAAAATTTAATTGAAATTCAAAAGTGCTTAGAGGATATATACTTATTAGAAAAAGAATTTTGGGAAACAATATCTTACATCGTTAATAAAACAACTTCCTCCAAGTTAATTCTAAACTCTAGCAATTAAAAGTGGTTCCGAATGTACAAATTCACGTCAAATATTGTTAAGTTATATATGCAATATAAACATTTACGGTTTCTGGTGTTTTATAAAGATTATTTTGGATTAGCTCCATAAACTTTCTTATTTATAGTATTACGTAAGTTTTGAAAACTTCTTTAATAGCATTAAATTATAACTTCTTTACAAAAAGTGTTTAAGAACATAAAAAACTTGAACTATGTAGCAAATAATAATTATAAAGAAATAAAGCAAAAATGAGTTCTGAGCGATACCGAACAAAAACTCAAATATTTAATAAAATAACATGTTTAACTTTTTGAGGTGTGATTATGTATATTTTTATCTTTGCTGTATTTAAAATTTTAGTAAGTTTTATATTATTAGGCTTGATTTTGTTACTCAGTATTTTATGGGTTAAAATAGAAAAAATTCTAAATGACACCTTATTTAAAACACTTCCCAAAAAAGTTAAAAATATAATAATTATATTGTTTGTTATTTTAATAGAGCTCACTATAATATTTATTGTTTCATTAAATTGGAGTGTTCCATTTATTGATGCACTATTTATAGGAAGCCTCGTCCTCTTGTGTTATATTTGGTTAGTACCTTATTTTGTTAATTATCAAGAGAATATTGCTAAAGTTACTGATAAGTATTTTAATGCGGGAGTAGAGATAGGTGAAATCAAAACATTTCAAATGAAAATTTCTACATTCAGTTTAGGGAGTATACTATTTGCTGTAGTAGGTATTATTGTTACTATTTGCTGTTACTATAAATACTTTTTATAGGTGCTCTATTGCAAGGCTACTAATTTCAACTGAATTACAAGGATACACAAAACTTTTATATTTAGAAGACCTGATAAAGAAAATTAGATTTATAAACAAGAATGCAAGTTTTCAGATTCAGTAATGAGCTTTTGATACAAAGAGCTACAGAGAAATTATAATAGGCATCTAAAGCTTAGATATACTGATAACCATTATTGTAGAAATGATGTATGATTAACATAAACAAGTAAACTTGATGTCATCTAATGATTTGTAGAGAATCAACGGCATTTATATTAAAGTATAATGTAAACTGCTATATTTATATTTTATAGTTTACTACAAGAGAAATTAAATCTAATAAAATATTAAGTTAGTAGGGGATAGTTTGGTGGATTTCCACATCATAAATGGAAAATTACACCAATTAATTTCACTAGATGCTAATCTTTTACAAGATAATGTCAGGTGTAAAAATTATTGATATGTGAGTATTGAAAATGCCTTGAAGGATGTAACTTAAAGACCGGTGTATTAGTTTACTGGTTGGAAGGCAAGATATTGTTGTTTTCTAAGGAATTTTCACAATATTTAATGCTAATTGTTCTTATATTATCGGAAGTTAAACGTAACAATAGATGTTAAAGAGTTCCGTTGAATCTTAATTCTATTTGTATATAAATAGAGGGAATGTTATCATATAAAGTAATCCAATACTTAAAAATCATATTGCAAAAGGACACACCTACGCATAACCATAGCGTAGGTGTGTCCTTTTTTGTTTAAGGAGGAAAAAGGTATGGGGAAAACGTTATTTATTGCAGAAAAACCAAAAATGGCCAATGAAATTATAAAATCACTTTGATTCTAACTTTTAAAAGGAACAGACACCCTAAGATACCTGTTTATCCTGCAACAAATATAAATACATAGTACATGAAAAATAATAGAGATAGACTTGCAATTCTGCCAGCAATCGACTCTTTCATAAATTTCATAAGTATAACTTTGACAATTAATGCTAGGAATAACGGTATAAATAGTACCATGGCAAGTTTGATTGCTATGTCATTCATAACTGGACTTAATGGCTCGAAATTAATTATGATATACACCCCATTTACTTATAATTACTATATATTTATAATATAATTTATATTACTTTGTCCATAAGAAAAGACACTCATTTGAGTGCCTTTTCTTCGACTTGATAACCACTTTAAATTTAATAAGATTTATACGAGCTACCATCCAAATATAATCATATCATATTTTCTGAAAAATGAAAGCGGATTCCTTAACTTACTTAATTATTTTGTCCATTACTTCTTTATATTTGTTAAATTGGGCATCTTCCATGTCACCATTCATTTGTAAAAGAAAATTACCTTTTGCGTAAGTATGAGAGAATAACATTTGATTACCGTTACCTAAATCGTCATAGTACTTTTTCGCTTGTTCAAGATCTTGTTTGTTTTTAAACTCAAATATTCTACCACCACTATCTTCTCCTAGTGCTGGTACAAGAATGCGTTTCGCATCTTTTCTAGTATTCCCAAATTCTTTTTCCGGTAGATCACTAGGCTGTTCTGCTTCAAGTCCTGCAGTCTTAAATTCTTCAATTACTTTTCCTACTGTAACATCGCTAGCCACCGATTTGATGCTATCACAGGCTGCTAAACCAAATAATAGCAAAGTACCAATAAGAAATACTGATAATTTTTTTAACATATTTATGCGTTCCTCCTACTGTAGATAAATCCTTCGATATCATAACACAATATACATTTATAAAATGTAATATATTGTCGAATGGATATTTATATGGCAAATTTTTTTCGAATTAGAATAATATCCTTACATTTATGATAAACAATCGTCTTTTCTTTAAATATTAAAACATTAGTTCCGTTACGAGTGGGACAGGGTACTACATTTTAGTATATATTTTAATGCAGCACAAATAAGGATAAAAGCTAAACAGAGTATATTTTTTAATAAAACGGTTATATTGATGTATTGATTAATATAACGGTGAGGTGACATATTTGAGCATAGCTGTAAAAGTAATGAAATACCAAATAGTCTGTCCTGTAAATATAGAATGGAAGACGTTTGAAATATATTTACGTACACTTTCATATCATTTTAGAACTATTGGGAATAGAACTATACAAAAATTGTGGGAATATGATAATCAATCATTGAAGCACTTTAAGGATACTGGCCAATATCCAAGTGCCCAACAATTATATGGGTGTACTCAAAAAACCATAAGTGGATATATTTATGATCAGTTAAAAGAAGAATATCAAGATATTAATAAAGCCAATATGTCCACTACTCTACAGAAGACAATTAAGACCTGGAATAGTAGAAAAAAAGAAATTTGGAGTGGTGAGATGTCCATTCCTTCATTCCGAAACAATTTACCAATTGATATTCATGGAAACTCTATTCAGATAATAAAAGAAAAGAGTGGTGATTATATCGCAAGCGTATCTCTTTTTTCATCAAAATTTATAAAAGAAAACGATTTACCCAATGGTAAAATTTTAGTGAAATTATCGACAAGAAAACAAAATAGTATGAAGGTAATTTTAGATAGAATAATTGATAGTACATATGCCAAAGGCGCTTGCATGCTCCATAAACATAAAAAGAAATGGTATTTATCTATTACTTATAAGTCAAATATAAAAGAAGAACTTAAATTTGATGAAGATTTAATTATGGGCATAGATATGGGGAAAATAAATGTTCTCTATTTTGCGTTTAATAAAGGTTTGGTAAGAGGGGCAATTAGTGGTGAAGAAATTGAGGCTTTTCGAAAAAAAATTGAGCATAGACGTATAAGTTTATTACGCCAAGGTAAGTATTGTAGTGGAAATAGGATAGGGAAAGGCCGTAAAAAACGAATTAAACCAATTGAAGTACTAAATGATAAAATAGCCAAGTTTAGAAATGCTACGAATCATAAGTATGCCAATTATATAGTGCAACAGTGCTTAAAATATAATTGTGGCACTATACAATTAGAGGATTTACAAGGAATAAGTAAAGAACAAACATTCCTAAAAAATTGGACGTATTTTGATTTGCAGGAAAAAATCAAGAATCTGGCAAATCAATATGGGATTAAAGTGGTGAAAATTGACCCATCCTATACAAGTCAACGATGTAGTGAATGTGGGTATATCCATAAAAATAATCGGCAAAATCAATCTACCTTTGAATGTCAGCAATGTAGTTTTAAAGTTCATGCAGACTACAATGCTGCCAAAAACATTTCTGTGTACAATATTGAGAAGGTAATACAAAAACAATTGAAGTTACAAGAAAAATTAAATTTAACAAAATATAAAGAACAGTATATAGAGCAGATGGAAAATATTAATTAAATAATGTAGTAGGAAGTAGTTTGGCGGATTTCCACGCCATAAATGGAGAAGTGATACACGGTAAATTTACCAAGTGTCAACGCCCCGTAAGGTAGTATCGAATGTTAAAAAACATTGATACATAGGCATTCTGAATGCTTTGAAGGATGTAACACAAAGACCGTTACATAATACATTAATTTGCGGATAAAAAAGCAGGATATTGTTGATATATAAGGGATTGTCGCAATATTTATTGTTAATCATCCATATATTATCGAGATAAAACATAACAATAGATGTATTGAAATGCGGACAGCCAAGTAACCATATGAGTAGGAATCTTAGGAAAAACATAATAATAGATGTATTGAAATGCGTCCTCTTTTTATATAAAAGGAGGAACCTGGTAGGTAAAACATAATAATAGATGTATTGAAATACTTATTAATAAGTCGGTTAGGACCCTCTATTTAGGGTTTAACAAACTAATAGATGTATTTAAAAAGATAACAAATCATTAAGAAACCCTGGGTGCAGGAGTGTGAATTATTAAATTTTCGGCGGATTTCCACGCCATAAATGGAGAAGTGATACACGGTAAATTTACCAGGTGTATACGCTCCATAAGGTAGTATCGAATGTTAAAAAACATTGATACAAAGGCATCCTGAATGCTTTGAAGGGTGTAACACAAAGACCGTTACATAATACATTAATTTGCTGGTAAAAAAGCAGGATATTGTTGATATACAAGGGATTGTCGCAATATTCGTTATTAATCATCTATCTATTATCGGGGTTAAAACATAACAATAGATGTATTGAAATTGGGGAAATGCTCGGCACTTCACAAAATCATTGCGAAGTTTAAACAACCTGATAGATATTTAGGAGTCTCATTGAACATTGATTCGATTTGTATATAAATAGAGTAAATGTTATTATATAAGTAATCCAATACTGAAAAAATCATATTGCAAAAGGACACACCTACGCATAACCATAGCGTAGGTGTGTCCTTTTTTTGCTTAAGGAGGAAAAAGTTATGGGGAAAACATTATTTATTGCCGAAAAACCAAAAGTGGCCAATGAAATTATGAAATCGCCACGATTCCGTCACTCACAAAAGTACATTGGTAGCAAACCTTATTATGGTTATTATGAAAATGAACATTATATTGTCAGTTGGTGCCGTGGGCATCTGCTGGAATTAAAAAATCCAGAAGAGATGGATCCAAAGTACAAAGTGTTTAGTTTAGAACACTTACCTTTAATTTATGAGCCAGCTTATAAGGTGAAACAAGAGAATGCTGAACAATTACAAATCCTTGTTAAACTGCTGCAACGCCCTGATGTTGACCATGCGGTGAACATTTGTGACGCGGACCGCGAGGGAGAGTTAATTTATAGGGAAGTATATGAATTTGCAGGTGTGAATAAAAAGCAATCTCGTGTATATAAATCCTCTTTTGAAGCGGCAGAATTAGAGACAGCTCTCAATCGATTAGAAAGTGCGTCTAAATACGATGGACTCGCGTATTCTGCTAAAGCAAGGCAGTATCTGGATTATCTATTAGGGATGAATATAACCAGGGGATGTACCACAAAATTAGCACAAAATAAGTTCTTATTGTCATCCGGCCGTGTACAAATGTGTTTATTAAATGAGATACGCCAACGCGAATTAGCAATTGAAAACTATAAAGAACAATCTTATTATCATCTGCAGCTAATAACAGATTTAGGACTTAAACCGGTTATGAAAACAGAAGACCAAGTGTTAAACCCATCGCCATTAAGAAGTTTAGGAGAAGATTTAAAAGGACAATATCTTGTAGTAGAAGAGTTTAAAGAGGGAACCAGGAAGAAGAATCCTAAATTACTATATAACTTAACAGACCTGTATAAAGATGCTCATGCGCAATTACAAATTAATGCTGAAACTTCCAGAAAACACATTCAAACTTTGTATGAAGAAGGTTTCATAACCTACCCTCGCTCATCTTCTAGGCATTTACCTACAGAACAAGTGGACCGTGTAAAAGGTGTTATGCAGGCACTAGCTAAGAGTCAGTATTCTTTACTGGTACAATCCGTCGACATTGAAGCAATTGATGTGAAACATAAAACGTTCAATGATGAGCTTGTATCAAGCCATTTTGCTATTATACCGACGACTAAACAATATCAAGAGGAAGGTCGTCCAGAGATTGAAAAACAACTATATAGCCTCGTGGTAAAACGTTTTGTGGGTAATTTCATGCGTCCTGCAGTATACCTGGTAAGAGAAGTATCGCTTATTGACGCGATGGGAAATAACTATCAAACAAAAGAAAGTGTACTTCGAGAAAAAGGGTTTCTAGAAGTGTTTCAAGAGGAAATAGAGGAAGAAAGTGTGGAAGTATTTAAAATTCCTATCATGCAGAAAGGACAGGAACTTCAAATTTGCGATTTTGAGTTACAGGAATCCAAAACAAAGAAACCAGCTCTACACACAGAAAGCTCAATTCTGACTTTCATGGAAACAGCAGGACGGAAAATTGACGATGAACATTTAAAGGAATTAATGAAGGGGAAAAGAATTGGAACCGTTGCAACCGAAGCAACCTTTATTCCAGCTTTACATGAGAAGAACTATATAGCCATTGAAAAAGGGAAAATTACTACGACTCCAATTGGCCGTGCCTTTATTGAACAATTTCCTGTTCAGCAAATTAAAGATCCACTATACACAGCTGAAATGGAAGGAATGATACACCGTATTGAAAAAAATGAAATGAGTTATGAGGACTTCATTGCCCAAACAAATACATTTGTACAAAAAATAACACAAGAGATTATAAGAATACCTGACACGGTTTCGCACAACCTAATAGAGACCTGGAAGCAACAAATAGAAGTCTGCCAATGTCCTTGTGGAAATGGAATAATTTTAGATAGAGGGAAATTTTTCGGGTGTAGCAATCATCCAAACTGTAACATTGGATTACCCAAAAGAATAAAAGAAAAAACAATTCCTGCAGCACAAATTAAAAAACTGTTTGAAGAAAATAAAACGGACATTATAAAAGGTTTTAAATCTAATGGCAAAGAGTTTTCTGCTTATCTAGCATTTGTTAACGGTGAAGTCAGCTTTAATCTACCTTCAGTTGAAGAATTATCGCTAGGTCAGTGTCCAAAGTGTCAAAAAGGACAAATCCTAAACCGTAAAACGTTTTTTGGGTGCTCAGAATATCAAAACGGATGCGATTTTATGTTGCCGGCTAAAATTAAAGGCAAGAAATTATCCGATAGCCAGATTAAAAAGCTAGTTAATAACAATGTAACAGACTTCATTAGTGGTTTTAGTGGGGGAAAAGGAGAATTCACAGCTGCGATTCGATTAAACCCGGATCTTAGTATTTGTTTTGAATTTCCAACTACAGATGATCGTACAGTAGGTAAATGTCCATTATGCCAGAGTAGAGTCATAATAGGGAAAACAAACTATCTATGCGAACAATACAAGAAGGGCTGTGATTTCATTGTTTCAGGAATGATACTTGAAAAAAGAATTACAGCTAGTCAAATAAAAAAATTATTAGAAAAGAATATGACGGATACAATAAAAGGATTTATATCGAAAAAAACAGGAAAATCATTCGATGCGAAATTAACATATGACTCTTCACAGAAGAGAGTCTCGTTTATATATGAGAAGAAGAAATAATATCGCAAAATCTTAAATTTCATATATAAAATTAATTAGAACTATGATATGATAAAAGTAACAAAATACTTCTAAAACTATCTTGCAAAAGGACACACCTACGCATACATATGCCATAGGTGTGTCCTTTTTTATTTGTTTTTGAAATTTCAAGACTCAAAAGGGGGATATATATTGTGTACCACTAGTATAGCATCTACTAATGTTTCTTTTGAAAAATTGAAAAGTCAGGAAGAGAATGAAGAAAATATAGTTTCAATATGTCCAAGTTGTAAGAAACGCTCATTTAGAGCGCTTTATAATGATTATCCAAAATGGATACAGTTTTGCCTATGTTGTAATTATCGAGAAGTAAATACAATAGAGAGTCCGTTTGTTTTTTAGATGCGGCTATTCACGTATTTTGATTAGGAGGAAGAAATTTCGATATGAAAATATGGATTAAGGCTATTTGTATAACATCATTCGTATTTCAAATGGCAGCATGTAGCAATTCAACGCAAACAAAAAATGATTCAAGACCTGCCCAAGCAGTACAAAACGGTATACAACAGCACGTGGAAGGGAAAGGTATTGTTGATATTCCAGAAGCTTATAAGGGGAAAATAAAAGGCTTAGAGACTGTTAAAGGGAAGATATTACATATAAAGGACGGAGATACGATAGACGTGAACGTAAAGGGTCAGAAACAGACGGTAAGGTTACTGTTATTGGATACTCCTGAGTCTGTATCTCAAAAAATCCCACCACAAAAGATGGGAAAAGAAGCCTCTTCCTTTTTAAAGAAACAGCTAGAAGGGAAAAGTGTCACTTTGGTTTATGATCGGGGACAAAAAGAAGACAAATACGGTAGGAAATTGGCTTATGTATTTTGTAACGGAATACATATTAATGAATTAATGGTCAAGTCTGGTTATGGGATTATAGCCTATATTTCTAGACCTAATACTACATTTCTACCTGAAATGCTAGAAGCAGAAAAAAAAGCAAAAGAATTAAAGGCTGGTGTGTGGAGCATTAAAGGATTTGTAGATGAAAAGAATCGGCATTATAACCGTAATGATGCAGCTTAATATCAATACTTATTCCAAAAGGAGGTTTCTTGAATGAATGGAAACAAAAGAAACATGCTCTTATCTTTTTTTATTTCTACTTTCTTTATTTTTTTGAGTCTATTTTCATTTAGCGGTAATGAATATGTGTATGTTATATCAAAAATTGGAGCTGCAGCTGGTGTGATAAATATTGTCATAATGAGTGTGTTCTTGTATTTTCAAAGCAAAAAAATGAGACATCTCTTAAATTAATACAGCAAAAGCGCTTGTTTTCCTTACTCGTATATAACAGAAAAGGGTAAGGAAAACCGAAAGGGGAATGTTTTAGATGAGTCAAATACCAGGGTTCTTGAAGTTTGTTTTAGCAAAGGAAAGACGATATGTATATTTGGCTGTAGCAGAAAAGAAAAACAAACGAGTGAAAACACATATTGTATATAGATTCGGTCCACTAGAAACAGCATTAGAAACTATGTACGGAATGCGTGATGATTTTGAGAATTGCTTTCCACCAGAGTTGAAAGATAAGGGGTATGACTGGGAAGATCTAAATGATTGGATACTATCCATTGAAACCGGTTATTCCAAATACGGAAATAAGTTAGTGACATTCTAAATAGATAATTGAGATAATATCACATCCTTATTATAAAACCTTCAATGCAACTAAAATCGTGTGAGGAGAACATAAAATGGAATGGATTCGTAAGTACCACATTGCAATTGCTTGGACGATAGCTACTAGTGCAATGTTAATTAGTTTGTTTTTTAGTGAATGGATGAAGCTGCCGCCATGTGATTTGTGCTGGTACCAAAGAATGGCCATGTATCCATTAGTATTAATACTGGGGATAGGAATGTATAGAAAAGATCCGCACGTCAGCACGTATGCATTTCCATTTGCGTGTATCGGTTTAATGTTATCTGTCTATCAAATTACAATTCAAGCGTTTCCTATTAGTGAGATGAAGACTTGTTCAGTAGGAGTTTCTTGTACAGAGGATTACTTAAATTTATTCGGATTCATCTCAATACCTATGCTATCTTTTATTGGATTTTTAGCCATCATAATACTTCTATATATTAAATCTGATACAGAGACAAAAGAACAAACAATATAGTGGTTATGAACAATGTACTCAAGTAAAAAAACATACTTAAAAATAGATAATTAAAACAAAAAGAAATTATAAAAGGAGAAATTAAAATGACAACTATTCAAGCAAGTAATGAAATGTACAAAATCCCAGAGGCGGATGTAGAATTATTAAAGATTATGGCTCATCCAGTTAGATTACAAATTGTGAAGGAGCTAGAACACCGCAAAATTTGTAATGTAACACAATTAACAGAGCTATTAGATGTCCCTCAATCAACTGTATCTCAGCATTTATCTAAGATGCGTGGCAAGATTCTCCGCTCCGAAAGAAGAGGATTAGAGATGTACTATCATATTGCAAATTCCAAAGCATGTCAGATTGTTAGTGTACTAGGTTTATAAATACCTCAAATTAAATAGCGGATTATGAAATTAAAAATAAAATAAGGGCAGCCTAGCATAGCTGCCCTTATTTTATTTGTGATTTTGCATATATTTGTGCGCATTTAGTATAGCAAACATTAATCTTTGCTATCAACCTTCAATATTTTTTGTTTCTCAATATGTTTAGTATGCTTTTATTTTATAATAAACTTAATTCTTTTTATTTATCTATATTTCCTGGGGTGAATCCTTTTACTAAGGATTCCTTTTTTTATTTTTACAACTTCTTAAATTAACAAAATTCAATTTTAAGCAGATTTTTATTTATAAAGAAACCGTTGAAATAGCTTGTTTATAAAGGAATTGTTGCTTTCCGTTACTGGAGACTAGCACTGAAAATTTATCAACAGCAATAATGACTCCAGGTACTCTTACTCCGTTTATTAAAAATATCGTTACTACTCTTTGTTCCTCTATTAATTTCTTATAAAAATCTTCTTGTGTATGCATTAATAGTTGCGCCTCCTCTCTAAATGTCCCAATCTTTTTAACTCATTCTAATAAATGTATAAGGAATGGTGTAATTATATTTTTTTATAACATATACACTTGAACGGTTATTTTCTTGAAGGAATAAAACCACAAATTTTTTAATTTATTCTAATACATATTCATGTAGGTCTTCTTTATCAAAATACAACATTATACAACATTCTTGTTTTAATTGTCTTTTCTAATTTGTCGGGAGTCATTTTTTAATTTAAACTTTTAGTATTAAAATGCGATGTTCGTATTCTTCCTTTTATCTACCGTTTCCAATCCATAAGATCTTAGCTTTTCCCAACTCTTTTTAGGATGCCTTTTTCTTGTATGTCTTCTCGTTTGTTCAGTGGTTATAGCTTCTATCAAATCTAATGGGAAATGGTTATAAAGGGCATGCATATATCCTTGCTCTATCATACCGAAGCAATCACAATCGTTGTCCATGAAGTAATTATCTTCAATTAATCGCTCAAGTTCCCTTTCAAGATAGCTCAAGTCATGCACTTTACTTTCAGAAATTAAAATGCCATTAGAAGTTCTTTCGATCTTACCAAGTAAATGATCTCCAATTTCTTTAGATATATTATCTAATTCCTGTATTTTTTTCATATGTTCCTGATTTTCTAAGATAAATTCAATATACTTTTTTTTCATTATATTCAACTCCTAGTATCTTTCTATATCCATGCAATAATAACCTATCTCTAATTTAACAAATTTTTATGGTGTTATTAATTAAAAAAGTACAACCTTCAATGACAAAATGTATCTCTCGCTGAAATCTAGTTTTGTCACGTTAATGTACTTAAGGAGGAACTTTAATGAATTTTGGGTTGGTTACCTGATGATTATTTTATGAACAGAATTAATGAAAATCTATCTATTGTATTAGATTTAGGTACAATAATTTATAATTCTAACGATTCACCAAGAATTATAATAAATAGACAACAAAGTTTAGACAGTAAAAATAGAAAAATAACATATACAAAATAAAATAATCTAAAAAAGGGAAGAAAAATTTCTTCCCTTTTCATAATGCATGAGTTATGAAAAATGAATTAAATTAAGACTTTAACCACCATGATTTCCGTGTGCATATTGAATAACATCAATAGCTTTCTGTGTTTCTGTAGGGGATTGGGCACCAAACATTAAAGTAAAAATAGTAATTACACCAACTAAACCGAGCATTGTCTTTTTCATTTTAATGCCTCCTTCTCAAAAGCTTTTTTTCCTGCTTGAGAACATGAATAGAAATAATGACTTGCTTTAACATGGTTATTTTCTTTATAAAATGCAGTAGCAAGATATTCTTCATACTCTTTAATGTATTCGAAAAGTTCTTGCTCTTTAAAATATGATACGCCTTCTAACACTGTCTTTTCAAGTGTTTCGGCAGGAAAATCTCCATTCATTGCATCTAATATTTTAAAATGGTGCAGATACTCTATATTTGCAACCTCTTCACAAATGGAATGTCCTGTTACTATGAGATCTTTTGCAACGGAGTGATTTCCTTCTTTCATATGTTCCCTTGCCTCAATAAATAGTGCTTTATAATTGTTAGGCATTTTTTGATTTACTTCTGAAAGATATCTAATAGCTAATGACGAGAGGTTTTGAGTAGCATACATTAACCCTAAATTTTGACGCACCATTAAAATAAATTGCTCTTCGTCTATTTTTTGGAACATATCCATTGCTTTCGTAAAATACTCTTCTGCGAGTTCCCATTCTCTCAAATGAGTACAAGCTAGGCCTATAAGGTTATCACAAAAAGCGACATTAATTTCATACCCAGCATGTTGAGCAAAGATTTCCCTTGCCTCTGATACTTTTTTATAAGATAAGAGCCCTTGATACATATCATAATGGAAAGCTCCAACTTTATAATAAAATTCCGCTTTTTCCAATTCATCAGGAATGCAGTCTAAAAGTTTTTCTGCGTTTTCATAACTCTCTTTTGCGATTTGATATTCTCCAATAGTAGAGGCATGAATTCCTTTGAAAAAGTGATAATAATAAGCTAAGAAATTATCTGTAGGCATATCAAAAGCCTCAACTTTGTCAAAACTGCTTTTTGAAACGCTTAAATTATCAATTACAAATTGATATCTAAAATCTAGTAGTGAGTAGTAGAGCAATAAATTCTGATCCTCTTCAATACTATGAATCTTAGTATCAATTATTTCTTTTAATTGATGAGCATTACCTATACGTCTTGAGCGGATTTCAAGATACCAATCGTTTAGTAGCTTTGTAATTTCATTGTTTCCCTTAGTTGAAACAATCATTATTTATTCCCCCATCCTATAGAAGTCTACTGATGTTATATATTACCATTGTAGCAAAATCCCCATTGTATTTAACTGTTTTATTTTTATTTTTCAACAAAATTCAGAAAAATCAATCAACAAATAAAAGCGGAACAGATTTTTGAAGGTACTGGTGCAGATGGTATATGGAATAAGGCTATATTCAAAGTAAAAGAAGGTAGCTACTATTATATATCTGAGAATAGTACGATTGAGGTAGCTGCCAATGAGTATCTAAACGTAGAAGTGTTAGAAGAGGTCCATCAGGGAGAGGATTATAATTTATTTGCTGTAAAAGGGGACGAAAGAGACATGCTGCAGCAGTTAGAGATGGATAGATTTAATTTTGAAGATGTAGAACGGGGAGACCTTAATCTATTGGATAACGAAATTATGAGTAGTACAGGTGCTATAGAAGAGTGGGGAATTGAATCATCAACATTACGTAAAAGAATAAATGATTTCCCAAAAGGCTCAATCCGTAAAATTGGAACTACATATGCTGTGCCTCGATTTGGAATGCGCTGTGTCTTCGGTTCGGATAAGAAGTAAATAAAAATAAAATAGGAGGAGCGATCAATGAAGAATCACATAAGGAATTCTAAGAGTCAATTACTACAAACCAATAAGAAATGATCTCACCTAAGCAAAAACAGCGTGAAACCATATAAAATTGATTAAGAGAGGCTTATATAGAGAAGATTAAGGTTCATAACCGTAGATTGAAACCTCAGGAGCACGCGGATGTTTTAAGCTGGGTATTGTTTAAAATTCGTGAACACAGTATATGATATAATTTTTCTGATAGAGTTGGATAAGTTAACAAAAGGTGGTATTAGCTATGCGTAATGAAAAAGATGTTTCGGTTACCAAAAGAGCTTCTGATGATCTGAATGATTTGGATGATTTAAGAAAAAAGGTTATAGATTTAACAAAGGAAACAGGGGAATCAATCAAAAGAAATATTATTAGTTGTAAAGCATTTAAAGATTCAATCCCTATGGATTTACTTTATATGAGAAATACTAAAGATTCGAATTTATTAGATTTAGTAAAAAGTAATAAGTTTATTGTATTACTTGGGGATGCAGGTGAAGGTAAGAGTATATTTTTAAAAAGAAGTGCTTATGAAATTATGAGTAATCGCGATCCAAGTAACAACTATCTTGCCTTATATTATTCATTAAATATGTATGCAGATGAAGATATTCAAATGTTACTAGAAAAGGAATATGGAGACTTTACTAAATTTAAAGATTTAAAGTTTCTTTTTCTATTTGATGAATTTGATCAAGTCCAAAATAAGGCATTACTTATAAAAAAATTGCAGTCTTTTCGGGATAAGTTTTGTGATTCACACTTTTGTATTGCATCTCGCTCAAATGCTTATTCAAATAACTTTAATAATGCAGAATTGGTTCAACTATTACCTTTTTCCTCCCGTGATATTGAACAATTTGTAAAAAATAAATTACCTTTGAAATATAATGCACTTCTACAGGATGCTAAAATATTTAATTATATGGAATTTATGAAAAATCCATTCAATCTAAATGCAATTATTGATTATTATAAAATAAATAATTCTCTCCCTAAAAATACTGCGAAAATTATTAATGAAGTTATAAAATCTTCAATCAATGAAAAACTAAATGAATTAGAAGAAGATATCTTATTTAAGGAATCGTATGAATTAGAAAAAGTATACTTCAATTTACAAAAAATAGCATTAGTTATGGAAAGCATCCAATCAAATTTCTTAACAAATAAACAGCTTATGACAATTATCCCTAATAAAGAAACTAGGCATGTCATTAAAAATTTATCTATAATTAAAAAAAGATTTAATAATAATAATATTAGTTTCCAGTTTATTCATAATAATTACAATGAGTATCTTGCTGCAGACGCTTTAAAAAATAAGAGCCTCGATGATATTTTACAATTAATTACTATAGATGGATTGCCTGAATTTAATATTCTGCCATCATGGAAAAACACTGTAGCTTTTTTGTTATATTTGAGAGATAGCCAAGATCTAATTGAAAATCTAATTACTATAGATCCTTCAATGCTCTTAGATTTAGAAGTTGGAAGATTAACAAAGCAACAACGTAATCAAATTTTTAAAACTCTATATGAGAGATACTCCTCCCGTGATATTTGGTTAGGAGATAATCCATTTGATTTAGCAAAATTAGCGATGAATAATGAAACATACAGTTATTTAAAGGATAAAATCATAAGTTCAAGTAGTAATATGGATAAATACAACGCTGTTTATATAATTCGATACTTCAAAGAATATGCAGAAATGGATTTAAAAAACAAACTCATTGATCTTGTATTAAACATAGATATTAATACTGAATTGCGGGCAGTTAGCTTATCAACTTTAACAAGTTTGTACCAGGTGGATAATGAACTTGTTAATGCTGTATTACCTATTCTTCAAGAAAAAGAAAATGTAGGCTTAATTGGTTCTTTTTTTAGATTCTTAACTAAATATTCAACAGTGGATGATTATATTGAATTTATTATTGAACACATTCCTTTAATGCACTTTAATCTTGATTCAACCATTCATTTATCAAACTATGCTATTTATGATTGTATAGAAAAACTGCAATCACTAGATGCAATTATAAAACTACTGGATTATTTTATTGAAAACACCCAGATACTAAGGGATATTCATATTGATGATTTAATACCTAGCATAGTAGGTAAAGCATTAATTTATCAGGAATCTTCGGTTGTTTGGAATAAGATGCGGGAACTTTTAAGGAAATCAGATATCATATCTCCGCACAAAGCAATGTATACTATTTTCAATTTTTTTGTAGCTTCAGGTACTTTAAATCAGCTGTTCGATAGTTTTTACAATCGTGCGGAAATTAAAAAAGATCGTTATTATTACAAAGTAATTGCTTTATCGATGACAGAGGAGAATATACTAAGACTTATTTCCGATAAAAAAGATGATGTAATATCTGAAAATGAAATAATGAAAATAATTTTTGAAATGCGTGTGTATCATCAAGAGGAGGATTTCGTAGAAAAATTAGTACATGATCTTAATATCGAAGAGCCCACTTCTAAAAATTATGAAGAAATACAAAACAATAAACTAATGGAATTTATTGAAATTATTTTCTCAAAAGAAAAGTTTTTAGCAGAAGTTAAAAACATATTCATAGGTGAAGAAAAAGAAGCATTATGTTTCGATGATTTGGAAATCGATAAAATGTGGGATAATTTAAAAGGTGATGAGAAATATAATAGTTTTATGTTGCGGTGCTTAAGAGAAATATTGAAAATAAAACCTATTACATTTGATGAATTCGAAACATTAATTCCAGATTATGATGTATTCACACTGAATGAGGCGTATAAAATAAAAACGAATAATTCGAATATCGAATTTTCTAAAGAACAAAGAGAGAAAATTTCACAAATATGCTATGACAAAATAAAACACGTTGATTTTAATACTGCAATTACTTACAACGAAAATAGTGTAACATTTGGTTCAATATATGTGTCATTATGGTTTTTCCAAAGACTGTTTAACCTTCAATATCCGGAAAACATATTGTTGGATATGATATCATTTGATTATGTTATTAAAAACAATCATGTGGGAATTAAATATATAGAAAAATATGTTAGTTTGTCTTTAATGCAGGAAAGAATCCTTTGGAACCTAATAAATAAAGACATCAGGGAGCAAATACTATACAATCATTTAAGCTTTTGTAAAGAGTATAAGGTAAGGGATTCAATAGAGATAATAAAAAAATTATTTAGTAACAGTAATCTTTCTAATCGTGATAAGTTGGAATGTCTAAAAACTTTAATTTATCTAGGTGTAGAAATTTCATACTTAAAAGAGTTAATGGTGTCCACTGAAGACGAGAAGATTTTTGATACATGTGCCGCTTATTTAAGTCAGCTCGAACCTCAAAAAACTCAAGATATTTTAATAGAAAGTCTTAATAAAAAAGACAATATAGCTTTAAAGAGTGCTGCACATTTAATAAACTATCAAAATATAGAAGGTATTGAGTATTACATTAATTACATTCGAAAACAAAAAAAATATGGTTCTTTTACTTCACAAATGTTAATTCAAAAGATATCGAATATAGAAGCATTGGAACTCTTATTTACTTTATTAAATGATGTTGTAAGAAAAGAAATTAAGCAAGAACCATTTGAACGACTTCAAGAAGAAATAGTATCTGCGTTTAAAAATATAGCCGTAAAAGACGCAAGCAGCTTAGGAAAAGTACTTGAAGGGATTTTGGGATTTATTGAACAAAACAAAGAAGATATCGAACTAAACGATTTCCATGTAATCCACGATGATGTGTTGAAGTTTTATAAATCAAACTACAAAAAGAGCAATGATATTTACACTACTTTAACCTCAGTCAATCGAATCCTCTTTGTCCCAGAGGATGAAGAATATCGAAATAAACTAATAGCATGCATAAATCTTCAGACTGATATTATGGAGAATACGACTGCTATAGATATTTTCAAGTTACATCCTAAGAACATGGGGAATATTGCTTATTTAGTTTCCCTTAAATTAAGTAAAAGCAACCGCGAATTCGAGAATTTTATCAATTATATGCAGCAAATCTTTTTTGAATCACTTCACAAAGAGCAAAAGCAAAAGAAAGATATCGATGGGCGTATATATAAAGAACATCGTACACTTTTTGAAATCTTAAATCTGATTCGATGTTTAAGACATTACTATCTTCATATGGAACTTAATGATCTAAATGTGGTAGAAACAGTGAACAACTTCTTTTTAAGCTTTGGAGGTCAACCAGATACTGCCGAAAAGTGGATGTTATTACATTCGAAAATAATTAAAGATTTAGAAGAAGCTCTTCTGAAGACTAAATCTACTCTCTAAATCGCTGCAAATTACAAGGATTAATAATAGAATTTATCCAATATAAATTACGCGATTAGAATTAGTACCTTTGAATTAATTCATTGGATAAAAAAATCTTCAATTTCACATCGAGATTAAGCAACTATATTTTTACCCCCGTCCTATATATAGAACGGGGGTATGTTTGTTCAATTCTTTAAATTTAAATCGCTCAATTTTCGTTCTACAACAGGTGCTTAGTGAATAGATGAACTAGACTGTAATTCTCGGGAATTATATGCTAAATTATTCAAGTTGCCTTTTTTCTAAACAATCAATAGCTTCACGTTTCTTCTCATTACTAATATTTGTATAGATACTAGTAACTTCGACTGAAGTATGTCTAAGTTGATCTCGAAGTAATACTAGGTCTTTGTTTTCCTTATAATGATTGGTGGCATATGTGTGCTGTCGTTTATGAGGGCTACGTTTTTCATCAAATGCACTTGAATATTTGTCAAATAACTTCTGTATAGCTCTAACAGTTAACTGCGTATATTTCCCTTTATAATTTGTTACAAAAAGTAAGTCTTCATCTTGAGGGCAGTTATATTTATCAGGACGAATCCTAATATACCCCTGAACATCATCTAAGCAAGAACGAGTGGCTATCTTTTATTACCTTTACGAGTCGCTTTTATGGTTCCCTGACCGAAGTTTATACTAGAAATAGTAAGACTAGCTACATGGGAAACCAGAAGTCTATTGTTTAAAATGAGGCTTATGATGGCTATATCTCTTTCCTTATCCCGCCGGAAAAACTATATTTTTGTGGTGATATATTTTTCAATATTTCTCGGTAATCAATTATAAAAATAAAATAAGCCATATCTTACTTGTTATTCGTTTAAAAGCCTAAATAGAAATAAAAAAAAAGAGAATAAGAGCAGTGAAAATATGACTAAATATAAATAAAATACTTTCATTTTTGATTGAATGAGAATATCTAGAATTATGACGAATTAATATTTTTATTATTAATCCATATATCATCGAAATTAAAATGAGTAGAAGTAACAGCCAAACAAATTGCACCCTATTATAATCTATGGACGTAGCATTAATAATAGCAGGTTTTATAGCGATAAAAAAAATTATTAAATATATAAAAAGACTTAGAATACAATATAATGAAAAATTCAACAAGTTTCTGTACAAATAATTCCCCCCTCTCATAGAAGTAACCTAGCCCTATTTAATTATTACCATCATAGCAAAATAAAGTTAATCTGAAGTTGATTTTAAACTATTTATTAATAAGAATCAGAAGATAAAAATAAGTAAGCATAGAATTTCTATTAATAATTAAATGTATATATTCATAAATTTTAATGCGTGAATAGTATTATAATGAATTAAATGGATGGTAATAATATTCCTCTTTGAAAGGGTGTATATTAAATGCAGTATTCTTACATTAAGTATTTTGATGGTTGGAAAAAAATATTTCCTAGTGGTAACTTAATAGAATTTCAGGAGAAAAGTTATATAGAGTTAGATTCTATGATTATAGATAATGAAAAGGAAGCTAAGCTTATTAAAGGAAGAAAAGCTATATATCAGGCAATATGCCCTATATGCGAAGACATCATGTCGTTTAATAAAGGATCTAAGGCCGTTAATAAAAATCCATATTTTTTTCATTTAGATAAAGAACAATGTTTTTCATTTGAATCACTGGCACATGCTAGAACTAAGAAATACTTATATGAATTATTTAGTAAGGCTGGTTACATCGTAAAAGAAGAGAAACGATATAAAGACATTTCACGTGCCGACGTAGCAGTACTGCAAACAATTGATGGAAAAGAAGAGCTGAAGCTGGCAATCGAGGTACAGGCGTCAAATATTCGGACTAGTAATATTGCAAAGAGAACAAATATATATTTTGAAGAAAATGTACCAACTGCATGGGTGTTAATACTAGATAGTTTCTTTCCACCTAAGGAAAAAGAAGTAAATGGTGAAAAAATATACACGGATAGTTATAGTGGCACAAGAATTAGTAGTTTTAATCCAGAAACAAATTCATATGAGTATACATATATTGCTCCATTAAAAGAGGAGTACTTCTTTGTAACAGGGGAAAATAATAAAGCATTTAACTATTTGATGGATGTATACCATGTTATTGTAACTGTTGATCATAATGGACATGTATTTTTAATTCGAAGAACTCCCGAAAGTTCTAAGTTAAGGGTAGATGCATTATTAGAGAACCGAGAACATTCAACACAAGATGATATATTTCTGGTTAACCGAATAGCAGAGTCTGACATTGTACCAGTATTATTAGAAACAGAATTATTGCGTGCACCAAATAGTGAAAATGATACGAGGCTGAAAAAGAGTACTCAATTAAATGAAAAATTTAAAGGCCAAATTCATAGAAGTGATTCTGATCCCACGAAGTTAGTAGATGCTGCTATTGAGTTTGATAAAGCCTGGCAGATAGAGGAAGCATTAAATAGTATAGAATTAGCGAGAAAAACAAGAGAAGAAATAAAAATAGCCTATACTAACAAACTACTAGAGATAGAGCAACAAAAAGCAGAGGAGCGCAGAAGGCAAGAGGAAACATTGGCTGAACAAATGGCAAAGGATTATATGAACGACTTATACAATCAATATAAAAAGGAATTTAATATGCTAGTAGACCGCTTGGAGGCAGAAAAGGTTCAATTTCATTTATCTTCAATCGGTAAGTGGTATTCTTGGTTGAACTATTTAAATGAAGAGTGCCATAAGTGGTATATAGTCGTAAAAACTTTATTTAAAGGATTTCCAACACGTTTCTTAAGTGATAAGAATGATTATGAAATGTATTTTAATAAGGAACAAAATAGTTATAAAAAATGGATTGAGGGTAGAAGTTTAAATGAGTTTGTAGAGGAATTACAGCAACATTATGAACAGGAAACAAATAATACTAAGGAAAAAATATTTTATCAAAAGCTTTTGACTAAGTATGGACAAAAGTTAGATAAAGTGCAAAAAAAAGAAAAAATACAAAGGGAGCAAGAAGAGCTACGTATCCGTCAAGAAAAAATAAAGAAAGAGGAAGAAGAACGAAAACGCATTCAATTACAGAAAGAGCAATTATATAGAAAACAAGAACTTTTAAACAAAGATTATGATGATATACCACTTTTAACAAAAAATGAAATCGATAATTTTAGAAATAGGTTTTGGGAGGAATACAAATGTATTCCTAAAAAAGAACGCACTGCTTATGAAAGAAAGTATTTTCCTTCAGGACTACCACGGTGGTTTATGAAAGACAAGATTCTCCATGTAGAAAAAGAAATAGAAGCTGAATTAAAAAAGAAAAATAGCAAGAACAAGGAGCAAAAAGAAAACTTAAAAGATAACGACGATGGCTATATTCAGCTGAAGTTATTATAAAAGAAATTTTTGTAATTGGAAGATAACATATATATCATTAAACTTTATTTCTTTATATTATAATTTTAAAATCGTGTTTTTTAGGAGGATACATATGAGATTAAATAAAAGTGAAAGATCATTGCCTGTATTATTAGCCTATGAAAGAGATGAAAGTGGAAATCTTGCAGTTTGGTGCCCTTATTGTGCGACATGGCATCTTCATGGACGAGGAGACGGGCATCGTAGTGCTCATTGTCAAAATAGGAGAAGTCCATTTATAGAAACCGGGTATATTATTAAAAAGGGATCGAAAAAAGATTATGCTTTCGGTAGAACATATTATGACAGCTATGACAAATTAGATTTGAAATATCGTTACTAGAGGGTTTTTCTTTAATTTAAGAATCAATTTATAAGTAATGCCAATAAGTTAGTCTTATATAATCAGATAAGATATTAAAAGGAAGTGGAAGTTTAATGGGATATAGTACTCTATCTCTTGATTTTAAAAATAAAGTAGTTGTCGATAAAACGAAGTGGAAAGAAATATGGGATGATTGTATGGAACCAGATAGTTTTGCTGAGTATGTGTATATAGTGATTGAAAATGCGGCGCGTCGTTATAAATTTAAACATGACTTTGAACCAGAGATATACATGTTTAATTTGAATAGACCTTATAAGGTGAATCTGAGATTGGGTAATAAAAAATACATATTGATAATGAATCCCTTTGATGAAAGTCAACTTGTTAGTGGAGAATAAGGTTAATAAAAAATAAAAGAAAACCATCGTATTTTTCATTACGATGGTTTTTTAAATGGATGAAAGCCCTAGTTAATTAAGGATGAAGTGGATATTGTAACATACGTGTCGTAGTACGTAAAATGTTTTTTCTAATTACTCAATTAGTATTTTATTTTACATTATAGATGCTTCTTAAGATATTAATGAACCCTATACAAACATTTTCAAGCCAATTATGAATTAATGTTTAATTTGAAGAAATTTAAAAATTCAACGCAACTAAAATCTGATTATTTGAAAATTAATTAGATTTTATGGTAAAATTAAGGTTATTAATACAAAAAAAGGGTGGTTTGATTATTTGATAAATTCTAAAATTGTTTCATTGCAAGAAGGTTATACTTTATCAAAAAATGCAAGAAATCTATTCATTAATAGAAATAATCGTGCATTATTAATATATAGTCAATATGCAAAGCAAAATGCTCAATCTCTGTATAAATTAGCATATACGTATTTGGATAGTCCGTCCAATGAAATTGATAAAGGGTTTAATTATTTTACAAAGGATGAAATTATTTTATTTAATGATACATTAGCAAATGTTATAAATCAGTGCAGAGATGAGTGGATTGGTGATGTAAATCCTTATGAGATTATTGAAGATGAGAAAAAAAGGAAAAAATGTACATTGTGTAAGCAGAAAAATAAATTAATTTTTCATATCAAAAATCAATTTAATGGAATGAAAATGAATGTGGGAAGTAAATGTATAACAGCATTTCATTCATTAGAATATCCTTCTGGTCTGACTAAAGCAGAAGTTATGAGACGTGCACACCGACAATCTCGTATTCAGAGTTTAACATTAAAATTTCCTGGTATAGAAAAAATAGTATCGTCATGGGAATCTGAATTAGAAAAGTATCACGTCTTAATTCCTGAATTTTTAGAGAATAAGTACCTTGATATTGGGAGTGAATTAAAAGAGATATATAATAACTATTTAAAAAGACGGGTTGGAAAAGCTGATATAAAAAAGATTTCTAAACTTTTAAAGTCAAGGGATTCTTTTTTGAGCAATATGAGGGATTATGAAACGGAAAACAAACTAAAGGATTATGTTGTTACACGTAAAATTGTTAAATGGCTTCAATTAAAAAATGATTATGAAACAATTAAGCATATAAAAAAAACTGGTTATGTCACTTCTGATATAGTACATAAAATTTTAGAACCGAATTTTTTGGAATCATTAATCCCTAAAATTAATAGGCTTTTTGAAAAGCAAGGAATTAGTGTTATCGCATATGAGAAAGAATATGTAAATTATAAAATCAAACCTTTTTCAAATTTGGAATTCTATTTAAAAGTAAACAGCAGAATATTATTAAAAAATTTTGGGCCATTGTTATTTAGAAAGGCGATACCAATCGCTCCTAGCTTACAAAATATTTTTAAAATATCACATTTATATTCAGAAAATGAACAGAACATGGTACTTAATGAATTAAATAGAATGGATTCTGTTATAGGAACTGAACTTTTAGATTATGGATATGCATACGATCATTTTGAAAGAAATGAATTAGATTTATTTGATAAGAGAATAAAAAGATTTATTGTAGTGAATTTATCTAAATTTCTTGAAGAATTTAAAGGAGTTGCTTTTGAATTAGGGAAGATAGCGTCTATTGAACAATATGTAGATTATCTCTTAAAAGAAAATACTAAAACGTATACCTATTTAGATTTAAGAGGCATTCGTGATAGAACTGATAATGATATAGATAACAAAGAATAAAAATGACATGTAGTTAAATAATAAACAAGAGTAATAGTGATAATTTATATATTACTTAAATAAATAAATAAATAAAATCTATTAAAAATTTTATTTTAAAACTGAATTTTGCTTTAATTGATTAAAAGCTGTGATATGTATAATGAATAATAAAGGAAAAGCATCCTAAATAGGATGCTTTTCCTTTATTATTCAAACTGTCTTTTTTCTAATCGATCAATAGCTTCACGTTTCTTCTTATTATTTATATTTGTATAGATACTAGTAACTTCTACAGAAGTATGGCCAAGTTGATCACGTAATAATACTAGGTCCTTGTTTTCTTTATAGTGATTTGTAGCATATGTGTGTCGTAGTTTATGAGGGCTACGCTTCTCATCAAATGCACTTGAATATTTGTCACATAACTTCTGTATAGCTCTAACAGTTAGCTGCGTATATTTCCCTTTATAGTTTGTTACGAAAAGTAAATCTTCATCTTGAGAACAGTTATATTTACTAGGGCGGACCTTTATATATTCTTGAACATCATCTAAGCAAGAGCGAGTGGCTAATATAGAAGATCTTTTATTACCTTTACGAGTCACTTTTACGGTACCCTGACGGAAGTTTATACTAGAGATAGTAAGACTAGCTACCTCGGAAACCCGAAGGCCAGTGCCTAAAATAAGGCTTATAATGGCTATGTCTCTTTCTTTATCACGCTGAAAAAAGTTATATTTTTTTGGTGATATATCTTTCAACATTTCACCATAATCATTTGCTAGAAATTGGAGAAAAGCTACATCATCTTTTTCATTAAATATCATGTTTGCAACGTCATCTGCTCTTGCTGCTGCATCTACTTTCTCCTTATGCAGTTCAATTTTCTCCATTACATTACGTGAGATGTAATTTTCCCCTTGTTCATTCTCTGTGTTTTGAGCTAAGTACTTGAATAGAGATTTTAAAGCAGAGAAAGTTCTGTTAATAGCTCTTGTCTCAATACCTTCTCCCTGGAGATATCTTTGAAAAGTTCTAGCTTCATTTAATGGTAGATTTTCTAGTGTTGAAATTGGTACATCACATATATTAGTGACAACCTTACCGTTTTCAACGGCTAATCGATTACTTATAAGCCAGTTTAGAAACTTTTCAAATTCAGTAATGTAAGCATACAATGTAGCGGGGGAGAGGGCTGTTTTCATTTCTGCATACTCTATGATATACCAGGGCATTTTACTTTTATGTTTATCTATTAGGATTTTAAACTTTTCTTTTTCTTGGTTACTCATGTTGTACACCTCAAATCAAATAATGTAAATAAATTTTTAAACTAATACTTAAACTAACTATTCAAATTTTTGAGCTAGAATACTATTTTAATAAATAGCTTGATTACATATATGGATACCATACTAGTCTTTGAAAAAGAAGAGAGGTATCAATATATGATTGATACCTCTACTATACTCAATTCTATGAAATCCATCAAACTGTTCGTTAAATACACTTTTAACGAACTATTGGATGCTGATATTCTATCTCAACTAGGTGTAGCATCACATTACTATTAAGTTAAGGTTTTGAAGTACCCTCTAAATGAAAATTTTCTTTCTCTATAGTTAGTTATTCTGAGAAGTCAGCTTATTTTTTCAATTTAGGGGTGTTTACTCTTCTTAAATTGATGGGCATGTGGCGGGATCACTATTATCCAATCAGTTAGTAAACATAACATGAATTATAGTATTCGATAGATTAAGGGATAAACTGAAATCTAGTCTCAAAAAGGTAATTAGTTTAAATTATATTTATAGTAGAAACATCATTGCAGCATAATGAGCAGTAATTGAATATATACCTAGATTTTAAGTAATGAGAAATTAAAAATCTCCAAATTTTAACAAGTGCTATGATTATCTTGTAAGTTAACTATTTACTCCAACATTTAACAATGTATTGAAGTAGTAGTACTTAGTTTAGTATATAATAAATTATTTTAATTCCTTTCAACTATGTCGCGATGGAGTATATCAAAATATTATAAAGTAATGTAGAGCCATAAACTTTTCATACAGATTATGAATTTAAACAAGAAGTAATGCAAAATGCCATGGATATTGGTATGGGACAAGAAAAGTTCTTATAACAGGCTTTAGAATATTATGTAATAAAAGTATAGAGGTATTAAGTATTAAATCAAATAAAAAAGAGAAAAACTAACTGAAATAGTTGTTCTCAAATAATAAATGAAAATTTATTATTTATAAGTTAATATTAATAAATAGTATACAAATTTCTATACATCTATCAATAATGATAGTGAGGAGAGAATAATGGCAAATAATATATCAGATATTGCAAAATTAGCTGGTGTTGCAAAAAGTACTGTATCCCGTTATTTGAACGGTGGATACGTCAGTGAAAAAACAAAACAAAAAATTGAATTGATTATTCAAGAAACAAATTTTTCTCCCAATACATTTGCACGGAGTTTAAAAGCGAAAACCACAAATTTAATTGGAGTAATCGTCCCTCGGTTAGATTCTTTTGCAACAACAAAAACACTTATCGGAATCGATATCTCACTTCGCGAACATGGCTATCAAATGCTTGTTGCAAACGCAAGCCAAAGCCAAGAAATAGAGATAGAAGCAATTGAAAACTTTGTAAAGCAAAAAGTAGCTGGTATCATTTTATTAACCACAAAATTAACTGCTCAGCACAATAAAATTTTGTGTAAGTTACAAATTCCTATTTTGTTTGTTGGCCAGCAATACGAAAATCAATACTGTTTGATTCACAATGATTTTGAAGCAGCATTTGAATTGGGATCTTATATTTTATCCCAAGGACATTGTGATATTGCATATGTAGGAGTGACGGAAGAAGATGTTTCGGTAGGTATAAAAAGAAAACAAGGTTTTCAAAAAGCAGTTCAAAAGTTTGCCCCATCATGCAATGTTACATACTATAAGACAACATTTCAAGTGAAAGATGCTATGAAACAAGTATCAGACATTTTAAATAATCAGTTTCCAACTATTATTGTTTGTGCAACAGATAATATTGCAATTGGGGCAATTAAGGTGATTCATGAAAGGAAGCTTTCTGTACCAGCAGATATATCAGTTACTGGTTTTGGAGGATATGATATTTCAGAGATGATTCATCCTAGTTTAACAACCGTCTCGTTTGATTACCATTACACTGGTACTGTTGCAGCGACATCTATTATACAATTAGTTGAGAACAAGGAAGTACCAAAAATAATCAGTTCAAAATATGAATTGAAAATTCGAGAAAGTGTTGACAAAGTGTGAAAGCGCTCTATAATCTATTGTAGAACCGGTTCCATTCCGGTAAGGTTAAGACAGGATTTTTTTACATTTAAAAACCTGTCTCCTATTTTGAATATTTACGGAACCGGTTCCATAAATATTTAGGAGGATTTCGGATGGATATGAAAGCAATTGCTAACAGTGTATTACAGCATATTGGCGGAAAAGAAAATATTGTAAGTGCAACGCATTGTGCAACACGTCTCCGCCTCGTTTTAAAGGATGACTCAAAAGTAATACAAACAGAAATCGAAAACATTGAAGGGGTAAAAGGTGCATTCTCTACAGGTGAGCAGTATCAAATTATTTTCGGAACGGGACTTGTTAACAAGGTATATGAACCTTTTGCAAATCTTATTGGCTCATCTCAAATCAATTCGCAAACAGATACAAGAGTCGTAAAGAAAAATATGAATCCAATTGTTCGATTAGCAAAAGTTTTATCTAATATCTTCGTGCCAATCATCCCGGCAATTGTAGCAAGCGGTTTATTAATGGGTCTACTAGGAATGTTGAAAGCGTTTAAAGTGGTGCCGGCTGATCATGCTATGATTCAATTATTTGATATATTTTCAGGTGCTACTTTTATAATTTTACCAATCTTACTTGGTGTTAGTGCTGCAAAGGAATTTGGTAGTAATATTTTCTTAGGAGCTGTAATTGGTGGGATTTTAACTCATCCTGCATTAACGAACCCTTGGACACTTGTAAATGCGAAGCCAACAGTTTTACATTTTCTTGGTATGGATATTGATATGATTGGTTATCAAGGTACAGTCCTTCCAGTTTTATTATGTGTATACGTTATGAGTGTTATAGAGAAACAATTACGAAAACATGTACCAAATACTTTAGACTTATTAATTACACCTTTTTTAACAGTTATGATTACAGGTTTTCTATCGCTCATTATTATTGGTCCTGCGGGTTATAAGATAGGTGATGGAATTACTTACATTTTAAATACTGTATACGAAGTTGCAGGACCAATAGCTGGTTTTATCTTCGGTGGTTTATATTCAACTATTGTATTAACAGGTTTACACCATAGTTTCCACGCAATTGAAGCCGGATTGCTTGCAAATAAAGAAATTGGTGTGAATTTTTTACTCCCGATATGGTCAATGGCCAATGTTGCACAAGGTGGAGCAGCCCTAGCTGTTTACTTTAAAACAAAGAATACCAAAACAAAGGGAATTGCAATTCCGTCTGCAATATCAGCATTTTTGGGTGTTACAGAGCCGGCAATTTTTGGTGTGAATTTAAAATTAGGAAAACCATTTATTGGTGCGGGAATTGGTGGAGCTTTAGGCGGAGCATATGTTGTGTTTATGAATGTTGCAGCAAATGCTTACGGTTTAACAGGAATTCCAATGCTTACGATTGTAGTTCCATTAGGGGTAATGAATGCAGTCCATTATATAATTGGTTTTGTGATTGCGGTAATTACAGCTTTTGTAGCAACAATTATTTTATATAAAGAAAAGAATTAATATTTTGAGGTGAATACCTGATGAGTAAATATAGAAAAATACAGGATGCAAAAGAAGGTGAATTGACTTCACTTGAAAAAGTTGCAAACCAAGACTCTTGGAAGCCAATCTACCACATTCATCCTCCATATGGATTAATGAATGATCCAAACGGTGTATCTTATTATAACGATGAATATCATATATTCTATCAGTGGTATCCTTTTGCTCCGATTCATGGAATGAAGCATTGGGGGCATGTAAAGTCGAAAGATCTCATTCATTGGGAGCGTATGCCTGTGGCCATTACGCCAACAGAAGATTACGAATCACATGGTGCTTATTCTGGTGGGTCTTTTGTGAAAAATGATATACTTCATTTATTTTATACCGGAAATGTAAAATATGACGATGGCTCCAGTAATGCGAATCAATGTCTGGCTCTTATGAATAACAAATATGAAATAGAAAAAATAGCATATAATCCGATTATTCGAGGAGTCCCAGCTGGATATACTAGGCATGTTCGTGATCCTAAAATTTTGGAGCATAATGGGTGCTATTATATGCTCCTTGGGGCACAACGGAGTAATGAGACAGGAACACTTCTCATTTATCACTCAAAAAATTTGTTTAGTTGGGAACTATATGGAGAACTACAAACTAACTTGAAGGATTTTGGTTTCATGTGGGAGTGTCCTGATTTTTTCCATTTAGATGGAAAAGACATCTTGGTTTTCTCCCCACAAGGACTTGAAGGAAAAGGGGATAGTTACCAAAATGTTTATAATGTCATTTATGCAGTTGGAACACTAGATTTAGAGAATTTATATTTTCATATTGAGTCTTATAATGAATTAGATAAAGGATTTGATTTTTATGCACCGCAAACATTACAAGATTCCAATGGAAGACGCATTATGTTTGCCTGGGCGGGATCCAGTGAAATATCATACCCTTCAGATGATTTCATGTGGGCACATTGTTTAACTATTCCTCGTGAGCTTACTCTTGAAGGGAATATATTAAAGCAACGACCTGTTTCTGAATTGAAAGAATTGCGTACATCTTCAAAGTCTATATCAGGTTGTGTGCAGAATGAAACATGTGTATTATTAGACCTCCTTAAAGAACGCTCTTACGAATTAGAAGTACAACTACAAGTGGAAAAGGCTAATGTCTTCGGTATTTCGTTATTTCATCATGAGGAAGAATCATTCCCTATTACTTTTCATCGTGAAAAGGGAACTGTTTCAGTTGAACGTGGAAATTTTCAACATCGTTTTGGTGGAGAGTACGGTTATACACGTTGCAAACAAATTCAAATTCAAGATTCGATGAGTATGCAGATTTTTGTTGATCAAAGTATTGTTGAAGTTTTCTTATGTGATGGAGACACTGTCTTTACATCACGTGTGTTTCCTCGTAAAGATTTAGAAAGTGGCATCTCACTTTTCGCAGATGAAAAGATGGAATTTCAAATTACACAATACAAACTTGGGAGAGGTTTAGAATGAAGAAAGTTTTTTGCATCGGAGAATTGTTAATTGATTTTATTTGTTGCAACAATGAATCTTTAAGTGAAGGTATATATTTTGAAAAGAAAGCGGGAGGTGCCCCAGCAAATGTTGCGGCGGCAATTACAAAATTAGGTGGTAAGGCTTCCTTTATGGGGCAAGTTGGAAATGATTCTTTTGGGACATTTCTTGAAAAAACATTACAAGAAAATAATGTTGATACTTCTATGCTTGTAAAAGAAAAACAAACAACATTAGCATTCGTTTCCATTGACCAACACGGGGAACGTGATTTTACATTCATGCGTGGTGCAGATGGAGAATATCATTTTCAACAAATTGATTTTTCTAAGATGAAAATGAATGATATTATTCATTTTGGTTCTGCAACAGCTTTATTACCTGGTAACTTGAAAGAAACATATTTTAATTTATTTCAATACGCTAAAGATCAAAATCACTTCATTTCATTTGATCCAAACTATCGTGATACACTCATTACAGATAAGGAGCAATTTTCTAAGGATTGCTTATCTTTCATTGGGCAAGCTCATTTCGTAAAAGTAAGTGAAGAGGAAGCGATAATGCTTTCAAAAGAAACAAATATGATTAATGCTGCAAAATTTTTACTTGCAACAGGTGCAAATGCTGTTGCCATTACGCTTGGAAAACAAGGAACACTTATTGCAACAAATGAAGGGGAAGTACTTATTCCTTCGATTACTGTAAAGCAAGTAGATTCAACAGGTGCAGGTGATGCTTTTGTAGGAGCTATGCTCTATCAATTTGCGCAGGAAGAAAATATATTTGATGTAAACTCAGAAAAAATACACACTTTTGTTAAATTTGCAAACAAAGTGGGAGCAATTACATGTATGAATTATGGTGCTATCCCATCATTACCTACGTTAGAAGATATTATTGAAAAATAATACTGTTTATCTATTACTAATAGAGCTTTAGTAAAGTTGAATTAAACCATTTTATTTAAAGTGTGAGTAGATTTGAGTAAATATAAAAGAGTCTTTGTACAATAGTATGTAGCAAGGCTCTTTTACTTGAAGTTGTAAATCGTTTATAAAAACAAAACAATCTACTTTCTTACCTTACAAATGTATAAGAATCTTTTTTGTGTAGAAATAATAAAGTTTTTTAATTTTGTTCTTAGAAATACAATAATCGCCTATCAATAAATTTGATAGGCGATTATTGTATTTGTTTAAAAATTGCTTTAATGCTTTCATAAAACGATATTTCATGAAAAATAAAGCTATTTAAATTTGGAAAGTGATTAGTTACACATAGCCTCCTTTTTAATTAGTTATTTTAGCGAATACAGATTTAACTAAGTTTGTTTTATCATCTAAATACTTATACTTATATTTATTATCGGGATTATCCCGCTCGAATTGAGTCTTTAACTGCTCATACTCAATTCGAGCGGTTTTATTATTTCATAAGTAATCTCTAAAACACAATTGCTCAATTAAATATTTATTACCCTTTTCATACATATGGTTTGATATGTTCTCGGTTCTCCTTAGTTAAAATAATATCTTTCAAGTAATACACCTTTTCTTTTTCTATACCCATAATATAGCTGTTCTAACTTAGCGATACATTTCAAACCATTTTCAAAATTCTTTAATTCAAGTGCAATATTAATATTAGGTTTTGCACTCAAGTTTGGAGTGACAGTACTTTCACAATAGGGTGTATTGCCAAAATGTATTCTCCAATTTGTTTTTCAATTAATTTTTTCTCTTTTAAGAATTCTACCTCCTATTCCTTAGTCAAAAAAACTAAAAAACTTTACTACAGGGTAATCCTAACATTTAATTAACTCCTCCTGCATACAGCCCTTTTTTTAACAAGAAATGTTACAATATTCCTTTTTATTGAATAGCACAAAATAAAATAGAGGGCATAAAATCCTAATTCAGCCCAGCCTGTTAAATAACTATTCTATTTTTAAAAGGCTTTATTGTAATTTAGACAACTTTATTATCCATGCACATTCTTGCATTTTCTAAATTGTTATATCATTGAAGATGTTTTATGAATAGAAGAAATAAGTAATTTTAAAGGTTTTTCTGAAATGAATTTTTTTAACAAATACATACGGAGCGATAATAAATAATTTTACTTTAATATATAAAACGACAAGGATCCAAATAAATACATAATTTAACGAATAGTTTATGTAATAAAGTTATTGTCAACCTAATGCTTTTTATTACATTATATGTGCTATTGAATAGTGAACTACTGTATTGTTAAATTTATTCAACTATTAATTCTCCAAAATGGTCATAAAGTAATTTTAAACCAATAGCATGGTTTTCGTTTAAAAGTTCATATGCTTCACGAAGTAACTTATGTCTTTTGTTATAAAGTGTAGTACATGTAAATGTGTTTGAATAGCAACAAGGACAGACAATCCCCATAATGGCCGTGTTAAAAGCAACAATAGTATTCTGCTCTGGATCAATCTTACAATATAAACGAATAGAATTACCTGTGTCTGTATTTGCAATGATTGTAGCCATGTTATCTTCCTTACGAATATTTCCGTTAGAATCCATCTCTAAAATTGCACTTGTTAGTTTCAATTACTTTCACTCCTTAATTTTATATACAATTAGAATTTGAGGAGTATCTAAATAAACAAAGCTTATATTTAGATACATGACATTTCATAAGTTAATACAATTAATATTATATAATATATATATTAAAAAATAAAGTGTTCGTTAAATAGGAATTTAACGAACAGTTGAGGAAATGTGAGTTAAACTCCCCTCCTATCTTAATGTACTGTACAAAGGCATGAAACTCTAAACTCTCATTTTTGGGACTAGCTTGGGCCAAGAAAATCCAAACTAAAGTTTTATAGATTTACAGAACTAAATACATGTGATCTTGTGTGAACGTATATGTTTAAATACTACGTTACTTTTATTTATAAAAAAGGCATCCTAAGATGCCTATCTATTCTGTAACAAATTTAAATACATAGTACATAAAAAATAGACAAGATAGATAGGCTAGCCTGCCAGCAACGGATTCTCTCATAAATTTCATAAGTATGACTTTGACAAGCAATGCTAAGAATAACGGTATAAATAGTACCATAGCAAGTTTGATCGCTATGTCATTCATTATTGGATTAAATGGTTCGAAATTAATTATAATATTCACTTACCTTTCTCTTATCGTTCTATTTAAAGAATAAAATTATACAAATAAACTCGCTAAAAAGATACCATAAGGTTCCTTCCTCCAACTGAACAATCTTAATTTTAACCGGTTCTTTTGCAAATATAAGACGCATTTCAGGGAACAATCAGGATTCCTACCGAAATTGTTCTTTTTTGTCATATGCATGGCTTCTACTCCTATATAATATTATCCTTTATAACAAAAAAGCACTGCTATGATTTCTAGGAGTATTGAAAATGTTCTATCGTACTAAATTCACTTTATAAATAGAACATATAATAAAAGACCTTGCTACACAAAATAGCAAGGTCTAGATATAGTAAAATAAGCACCTTAGAGATTTATAGGTGCTTTTATTTAAATTCATTTCCACAAAATAAAATGTAAAAAACTAAAAAAGCAAAAAGGACACTTTTTTAGTTTTTTAGCTTCCCAGCACAAATTTGAAAAAAGATTTCAAGCTATCCTTCACTATCTTTAAATTTTCCTCTTAAATTCTTCTCAAAGATAACCCTATTATCTTCCATCTTATTATAAGTTTGAAATAAAGCTTCTCTTTTCTTTTTTCTTACCCTTGGTTCTGGAGGATAACATGACGGACATTTTGCAGCCCCTTCATGTCTAGCTTTGACCATTGCTTTATATTCATGTCCACACTTACCACAAATCCACCATGCTCTTTCGTTACATCTGGTAGATGTCTCCTCTGGTGTTGTTACACCATATACTTCTTTATTCTTTGTAGGATGCCATTCTTTTGCTATTTCTGGGTTATGAAGAGCAATTGACTGTTGATACTTTTCACAAGTTCTACATCCCTTACCATTTTTCACTCTTAAATTTATTTTTTCTCTCCACATATGACCTTCTTTACAAACCCACATTACTTCTTCATTTGAAGTATAAATTGCCTCATATGGATTTCGGAATTTCTGCCGATAACATGTGTCAAAGATACAAAACTCCTTTGCTATCTCTGGATACATTGTTGCTAATGAGTTGTCTTTGCAAACTTTCTTATTTGAACAGTATGGACACACAGTTTTATCATGAAGTCTACTTCTAACAGACTCCTTCCACTCATGACCCTTACCACATATCCACCATCTAACATTCCAATTCTCTTCATCAATCATCTCATTATCAGGTGTTACATCTGCATTTCTTTTGAAATTCCATTGCTTAGATAAATCTGGATCAATACATCTAAGTGATTTAGCTTCTATTTTATTAACATTGTTTAATTTATCTAGCTGCTGCTTTTTCTTCATACACTTTGGACAAAGCTCATCTTCAACTTTCAGCCTATCATTAGGAGTTGATCCCCAAACATGTCCCTCAGAGCACTCCCACCAAATATATTCGTAACTTCCATATGTAATATCTTCAGGATTCAAGTGACCATTCTTGATAGGATGCCATTCACTTAACAGCTTTTTAGAAAGACCTGTATTTATAAGTAAATTAATCATAGTATTCTCACCTCTACTTTTCTGATTCAATCCACCATTTGTCTGCGTTCAATTCTTCTGTAGTCATCTCATACTCATCTAATTTAACAATTTCATTTTCCCTATTAAAAAAGCAAGGCTTTACAAATATAGAAGCATTTCTATAACTATAACTTTCACCTTTATACGCTTCAATTTTAGAAATTTCTAGCTTATAAACATATAATGGATGTGAATATATTTGTCCAACTTTAAAAGTTTTATCACTATTGTTTTCCGAAGAAATCTCTTCAACTATCACTTTACTTGGAGTACCATGGAAATGACTATCCCACATTACGTTTCACCCTAACTTTAAATTTATTTAATTCTATTGTATCAGAATATTCACACGTGCAATTAGGAAAAAGGTATAATTTTATCATTATTTTCATCTATTATAATAAAATAAGTTAAAGATATTACTGGCTAAGTAGTTTAGAGTTTTTTGTCCTATGTTCAAAAGGTTTAGACTTTCATGTCCTGTTATTAAGACATGAAAGTACCTACAAAATTTATAATAATGGCTATTTATCAAAGATTCTTTATAAGTTTTTAGTTTAGAGTTTTTTGGAACTTGATTGGATAAGAAAATCAAGTTCCAAAACTTTATTGATATACAGAACTAAATACATGTAATCTTGTGTGAACGTATAGGCTTAAATACTACATTACTGTTATTTATAAAGAAAAGACATCCTAAGATGTCTTTCTACTCTGTAACAAATTTAAATACATAGTACATAAAAAATAGACAAGATAGATATGCTAGTCTGCCAGCAATCGATTCTCTCATAAATTTCATAAGTATGACTTTGATAAGCAAGGCTAAGAATAACGGTATAAAAAGTACCATAGTAAGTTTGATCGCTATGTCATTTATTGTTGGATTAAATGGTTCAAAATCAATTATAATATTTACTTACCTTTATGCAACTTCTTATTTATATAGTTTAATATAAATAAACTCGCTAAAATGATACCATAAAGTTCCTTTCTCTAACTGAACCACCTTAATTTTAACCGGTTCTGGTGCAAATATGCATGGCCTCTACTCCTATATGATATTACCCTTATATAACCAAAAAAAGCAACGCTATGGACGCTTTAGCCTACATATTCTTCAACTTTACTAAAGATACCATTAATAGATGGAGGGGTATAATTATAATCGTTATCAGTGAACATTAAAAAAGATGATTCCGATTGAATATCGGAACCATCTTTTCCGGGCTTGATTTTTCAGTTTTTTTTTATTAAACTGTCCATTTTAAAGGGTACATTTCAGTTGACTCCGCACCTTTTTAAAAATAATTTATATGAATGTAAATCGCCTTTAACACCACAGTAAAATCTATAATATCAATGTTACATCTTACTACTTTGTATCCCATTTTTCTAAATGGAAGTAGAACAATACCCCATCTTTTGTATTAGTTACACCGTACTTTACATTATGTAAATCTAATATATTTTTTACAATTGAAAGTCCAAGACCCGTTCCACCATATACTCTTTTTCTTGATTTATCCACTCTATAGAATTGATCCCATATTTTATCTATGTTTTCTTCTGCTATATGTGCCCCTTTATTTTCAAACCCTATATATACGTCATGTTGTTTCTCGTTTACATCTATCACAATGGTTCGATTCGCATCTGTATAGCGAATCGCGTTGGTAAACAAGTTTGTTATGACCTGTTCTAACAGATGTGTTTTACCTTTAACACAAACATTATCTATATTTAATTTGATGTGTAGTGATTTTTCTTTAATTTGAACTTGTAAATCTTTTGCTGCCTTTTGAATTAAATTCCCTATATTAACCTGCTCCATCTGTATTTGGTACGTTCCGGATTCATATTTAGCCAAATTCAACATTTCATCTATTAACACATTCATTTTCTCTATTTCTTTTTCTAATGCTTCCCAATAATATTGATTCATTTCAGGCGCGATTCCATCTTGCAGCATAGATGCAGATATTTGCATGACACTGAGTGACGTTTTTAATTCATGCGAAACGCCTGCAATGAAATCTTTTCGTGTCTGTTCTAATTTTTTCTCTTTTTCTAAGTCTGTTTTTAACTGATTGATATATCCTTCCATTCTTTCTGAGAGTTGATTAATATTAGAGGAAAGCTCACCAATTTCATTTTTTGATTTGATAGAAAGCTTATCTTGAAATTGAAATTGCATTATTTTTTTCGTTGCTTCATTAATTTTTAGTAATGGTTTGGTAATAATTCTTGAATAATATAAACATACAACCAGCGATAGAATCAGCACAAATGCTATAATATATATATAATAATCACTCATTACATCTGTCACTTTTGTAATCGGTTGTAACGAAGACAATGTATAAATGAATTCATTTACTTGTCCATTTTGCATGAGTGGTTTTATCGTTTCTAGATACTTGATTCCATCTATACTGATTTCATTCTGAACCCATTCGTCTCCTTGTAATTTCACTTTATCGCTGATCCATTCCGATTGAAATTGCAAAATACGATTTGCAAACACCTCATTACTATACAATGTATTATTCATTTTTGAATTGAAGTAAACTGGGAAATTTATCTCTGTTACAATTCCCTCTAAGAAATAATATTTCTCACTTTCTTCTTTTGAAAAAACCTTCATACCATTTTTAGCACCAGACATCATATATTTATCAATCTGATAATAAGTAGGTGCAACAAAATTTCCATCATAACCTTTTATTCTCAATGTTGTAGGAATCACTATGTCTTTATTCGATCTTTTACTTACTGTATCCATGATAGCTAGTTTAGTCGTTTTATTGAGTAAACTTGTAATTAATATACTGAAATTAGGATCCATATCTTTCTTTGCATTGATTAAATTATTAAACACAACCTTAGAGGATCGACTCGAATCATTTTTATCAACTGTTTTTATATAATGATCTCCTGATGGTAATTTCTTGATATTGGCTTCTTTATCGAGCCTAGCAATCATAATACCCTGCTGATTAGCATACGAGAGTTCCTTCCTCTGGAGTGTATTTTCATCCTGTTTATGAGCTTCATAAAATGTATAGTACCGTTGTAATTGCTTCTGAACATTTTCTTTTTCTTTATCTATATATAAGTATTTCATCACATACATTTGTCCGAAAAAGATAGCTGCGATAATCATGCAACATAGTAAAAAGGTAAGAGAAAATAACTGAAACACAATCTTCTTTCTCATCATTTTTCTACCTCAAATTTATAACCCGTACGAACAACTGTAATAATGTGTTTTGCTTTCTCACCAAGTTTTAATCGTACATTACGCATATGTGCAGTTAGTGTTTTATCATCTCCATCATAATCGTATCCCCAAATATTTGTGATTAACTGCTCTCTTGATAGTACTTGTTCCTTGTGTTGCATTAAAGAGTGTAAAATTTCATATTCTGTATGTGTAAAATCTATTTTTTGTCCATCTATTGAAACAGAACGTGCTGATTTATCTAAGCGAATACCACATAAATTAATACAGTCCTGATATTGTACTTGTTGATTTGTATCTTTGAACAAACGTTTTGCTCTCGCTAATAAAATAGACGGTTTAAATGGTTTTGTTACATAATCGTCTGCCCCAAGTTCAAATCCAAGTAACGTATCATCTTCATCACTTCGTGCCGTTAATAGGATAATAGGAACATTAGAATTCTTTCGAATACGTCTACACACTGACCATCCATCCATTAATGGGAGCATAATATCCAAAATAACTAAACTGATATTATGCTCTTGTTCAGCAAACAAATCTAGCCCAATTTGACCATCTTCCGCTGTAATTACTTCATATCCATCATGCGAGAAATAATGGGCTACAGTCTCTCGGATAATCTGTTCATCTTCAACTATTAAAACTTTTTTCATCTCTATTCTCATCCAATCTACGTTCGTTTTACATTGAAACTGTCATCGCTTGTCTTCCCATTTGAATCCAGGCTTGTTCAAAACTATTCCGATCAATTGCTCTGTGTTTGTCCTTCTTTAGTGGATCTTTAATATATACATATTGTTCATCATAATCGGTCACAACGACACTATGCTGGTGATATGTCACTTTCATTTCTCCTGCATCTGTACGCCATGTATAAAATTCATCATCAGGTAACCGTTTAAAACGGGCATTTGTTAATACCCATACAGGTTGCCCTCTGTCTATCGCCTCATATATTTGCTGAGGTTCTTTGTGACTTAGATCCTTCACTTTCTCTTCTGAAACATACTCCTTTGCCAATTCTAAAATCGGCTCTACATAAACACCTAGTCCAGGTTTATCAAATGTAGCTATATCCCCAATAAACCCTTTGTGCATATTCCCCTTTATACCCTTTCCCTGAAATGGTACAGACTTTATCTTTGCAGCGAGTTCCATCTTATCGACTTGTACACCTGAAAATTGCAACACCATAGCAAGGCTCGTTACTTCACAACCTCTCATTAATTCTGGTTTTTGTAGAATCAGCGGCACATCCAATGGCCTTACTATCACTTTTTCTTGCTCTATGGGCCTATTTTCTTTTTCAAGTACCTTTTCTGATTCTACTGATTCATTTCTCATATATTCTACTTCTGATTTTGCATTCTCCTCTTGTGGTATTGCAGGTTGTATTTTAGTAAATATAGGAATATCACCATGTGACATACCAATGTTTGTATTTAATACTGATAGTGTAAATACAAACAGGGTTGTTTTTCTAAATGGATTCATCATTATCTCTCCTCGATGCTTTATAAGGAGAGTGTAATTTGTTTATATTTAGATAAAATCATATTTATAGAAAGACAAAGTAAAATTCATATCAAGATTATATAAAGATAATTGCTTTACGTATTAATCTTATGTGCTACAAATATTGCTTTCAACAAGCAATATTTAACTTCTTTAAGTTCACGTTCTAATTTTTCGTACTTTGCAAAAAGTCCTCGAATTCTTTTCATTAAAGTATAATCTTCGAGATTTTAGGTATGTGGTTTGATTATTATTTACAAATCCTATTGCTATATGGTAATTACTATTTATCAACAATTATTTGTGAGATTTTAGTTTAGACTTTTATGTCTTTCTACACTTGTACATGGACATAAAATAGATACTTTTTAGAAGAGAAAGTATCCATTTTCATGAATATCTTTTGTTACTTATGTAGAATTAAATTTTAGTTGAATTTCACATTTAATTAGGTTTTACTATTTAGTTTTGTTTCAAATGCAGTTAAATTAGTTGAAGCCTTACTAAAATTTGGTTCAGAAAGTTGTTTAGGTCTTCGTACTTCTGTCTTCTATTGGAGCTACACCTTGTATCTCTTGTAATATAGAATTTGCTACATTTTCTCTATAAAATTCTTCAACTATATTTTTCAAATAAATACAATTTCTTTATTCCTTGAATAAAATCAATAACTCGGCATACAATACCTCTGCATCGAGCAGTTAGACTGGGCTAACTGCTCTTTTATTGAATAAATTTTTAGGGCATGTTAACAATATAGGTAATCCAAGTTTGAATACGAATAAACATTGTATTCATAGTATTTACTAGAGCAGTTAGTTTTTTCTAGCTGCCTTTTTGAGTTTTTCCGAATAAAATTCTAAATTATGTGTTCACGAGTAATAATGGTAGATAAAGAAATAGGAATTCATCATTTATTTAGTTGAGTGGATATGCAGGGGAATTTACTCCGTTATTGGATAAGGACGGAAAGTCAATGTTAAAACTATATATTCGAATAAAACAATTTATATTATTCAACTATATGGTAGCTTTAGTTTCACAAGGAAATAAACAACTTTATTATCTGTTTTGATTTCAGAAGTAAAGCTGAACTTAACTTTTTTAAAAGGAGATACTACAATTTAAGCAGTGCCTCCTTTACGTTTTTATAAGTGAGTTTTAATGACCTTATTGTTTCTATTCATTATGTCCAATGCTATAGATGGGCTGATGCAGCTTGAATTCACAGTGACTTCTTTAATTTTGTTTTTCCTTTTCTTCTAGGAATGAGCAGTTAGTTTTCTGCTGAATGCTCTTTTATATTAACTTGTTTGTCATCATATATTACGGATATGTAGCTATTAACTCATAGGGTCTTCTTTTAAAGAGCACTTGTACCTAGTGCTCTTTTTAGTTTCCTTATTTAGCTCACTTTTAATTTTACATAATATTTTTAATTCCGTTTATACTATAGTTGTAACTTTAAGTTACAACGTATTGTGGGTATCGTTATTGTTGGACAATAAAGCAGTTAGTTCATTGAGCTAGCTGCTTTATTATTTAAATAATAACAACATTAAACCTCTCCCTATAAATTGTTATTCATAACATCATTAGTTACTATATTTTAGTTTTATTTCCCACTTTTCCAGCATATTCTTTAAGAAGGGTGTTTAGCTAAAAAAGTTACCTCCTTATCGATGAGCACTCACTTATGTAGTGCTCCTTTTCATGCTGTACAATTCTGTTTTACTTGTATAATTATATATAGTTTCTTTTTTGAACCTCCCACATTCTTTTTTACAAGTTGCAATGAAACAGTTAGCTTTTTTCTAACTATCCTGTTTTTATTTTTCACTTTTTAGTTAAACGTACATATATTAACTTTGAACAATGGCCAATAGGATACTTAACCTACCTCTCTAAGAGCACATTTATATCTGTGCTCTTTTTTGAGTCACTTTAAAATAACGATTTTGTTTAGTTATCATTTGATTAATCATATTTAAAATTTTTTAACATATCTTAATTTTAATCAGGAATTACACTACCCCCCAGTAGATCTGTAGTTCCTGTAATTGAGCCTATAACTCTGATTAGAACCTGTTATAAACAACAGGTTCTATTTATGGTCATTCTTCATCCCCATCGTTGCGATAGGTAAGACTTTGAAGTTATCTCCATCTTTTGCGCCACTTAACACTGTACGTGCGAAATTCACTACATTCAAACACCTCTAGGCTACATTAAGCAATACAAACTTTATTAATGTATTCATTTCTAGCTTGAAGATAAAAAAATTCATGATTCCACATATTTATATTCTCTATCCATTTTGGATACTTTAAAAATGGATACTTATTTTATACATATTTTACTTGTATGATTTTAATCAAAATGTGAGGTGGTCGTTTATGATAAAAGGCTATGCAGCATTGCTTATTATAGATGTACAAGTGGGTTCATTTAAAGAAGAAAGAATGCTATATAAAGGAATTGAATTATTAAAAAACATTCAATTGTTAATCCATAAAGCTCGTACTGTCCAAGCGCCTATTTTTTACATGAAGTTTAATGGGAAAACAGGATCTTTATTAGAGCATGGAAATCCGGAATGGGCAATTCATGAATCTGTAGCTCCACTATCTGAAGATATCGTTCTTGAAAAAAACCACCCTGATTCATTTCATGAAACAAGTCTTCAACAAGAATTGAATAAAAGGGACATCGAACACATTGTGATTACAGGCGTTCAGTCTGAAATATGTATAGATGCGACGTGTCGACGTGCATATAGCTTAGGGTATGATGTTACTCTTGTTGAAGATGGGCATAGTACATATGACACTACATTATTATCGGCATCCCAAATTATTAAGCATCATAACGATATAATAGGTGAATGGTTTGCTGATTTGAAAAAAGCTCAGATAATTGAATTTTAATTAATCTTGAATAGGTTTTTCTTGATAGATATAGTACGAATCATTTAAATTTAGCTAAGGTATTAATCCTGTTTCCTATTATTAAATATATGTTTTACTGTATGCGATAATGTAATAATTATATTCTAATAATTAAATGCCCCTTTTAGGGCTACAGACACACCGTTATTAAGTAACAAAAAGCTTATTTTTTTCATTTTGGGGTAATTCTAAATTCTTAAGTTGATGGGCATGTGGTGCTATCCAAAAGTCAAAATAAACAAAATAGAGGAACAAATGCAGTTTTATAAATCAATGTTTGTGTCCCTGGAGTTTCCTTTAATGTTAATATTAACTGATTTAAAAATAGCCCTTGTTACTATTAAATTCCTTCCAATGATTAAGGAAGGAATTTATAGTTCAATTATACATGTTCCTTTTGATTGTTTATATGCATATCGTATTTTGACCAAAACTATATGCAAATGAGGTGAAAAAATGCCCATTACGAATCGATTTTCTACCACTACTAACGGGGCACTTGCGATTACAGGGAACACACTAGGTTTAAGTAAAATTAGTAACCAAAACCGTGCTGGTACAATCGGGGCAATTGGTGCATTCGTAACTACGAATACCGCTTTACAAGTACCTACTTTTCCTGCTGGTACAACGTTAAACTATACACAAAATAGTTCTACCGCTGTATTAAATATCCCTGCTGGTAGTACGATTCTTTACGCAGAACTCGTTTGGGGTGGAAACTATTTATCTCGTGATCAAAACATTACGAGTGTTTTAGGAAACCCTGTTTCTTTTACTACACCTGTTTCAACATACCCAATTACCCCTTCGGCTGTTACAGCTTCAAATCAAACTTTCGTTTCTGGATCTGTCACATTTGGATTCTATACACGTTCTGCAGATGTAACATCTCTCGTTCAAGCTGCTGGATCTGGCTCTTATACAACTGGCTCTGTCCCTGGACTTGTTGATCCTTTAGATGCTTCTAATGGGGCTATCAATTCTTCTGGATGGACGCTCATTGTCGCTTATCAAAATGGGACATTGCCAGCAAGAAACTTAACCATTTATGTAGCGGGTAACCGTGTTTCTGCTGATACCGGTAGTGCAGATGTAGCTGTTTCAGGATTTTTAACACCTTCCGGAGGACCTGTAAGCGGACGATTATTTTTGAGTTCTACCGAAGGGGATGCTGATTTAATTGGGGATCAGGCTCTATTCGGACCAAATTTCAGTTCATTAAACGCTTTATCCGGACCAAATAATGCCATAAATAATTTCTTCGGTTCCCAAATTAATAATGCTGCAGGAAACTTAGATACAACAGGGACATTTGGAACGCGAAATCAAAGTGCTTCTTCAGGTACAAACATCTCTGCAGGAAGACAAGGCTGGGACATTACTTCCATTGATATTTCTCCCTATTTAACAAATTCTCAAGTATCTGCCGCAATCCGTTTAACAACTAACGGAGATGCATACATGTTAAATACAGTCGGTTTACAAATTAATATAAACTCACCTAATATACAAGCAACGAAAAGCGTGAATAAAAGTGTAGCTACAATTGGAGACATTCTCACTTATACAGTTACTATCCCTAATACCGGACTTCTTCCCGCCAATAACGTTATTTTGACAGACATTCTCCCTAATGGGACTTCCTTTATACCTGGCACTGTAATGGTAGATAACATACCACAAACAAATGCAAATCCTGCCGCTGGTATATCTCTTGGAACAATCAATAATGGTGCTTCTCGTACAGTAACTTTCCAAGCGACTGTCGTTTCTCTGCCAAATCCAAATCCGATTTCTAACACTGCTAATATTACATTTCAATATACACCAATCGCCGGTGGAACGACCTTTAACGGTCTTGCAACAAGCAACTCTGCTGGAACACAAGTTAACCTCGCAGATATTAATGGCACAAAATCAGTTAATAAACTTTTTACCGATATTGGTGAAACGCTAACTTACAGTATTGCCTTAGCTAATATAGGAAATATCGCTGCAACAAATGTTATATATACGGACCCGATTCCTAGCGGGACTACTTTCATTCCAGGGAGCGTAACTGTGAACGGAGTTACCCAAGCTGGCGCAAATCCCGCTACTGGTATATCAATTGGATCTATTGCTGCTAATTCTACGACTACGGTTTCATTTCAAGTATTCGTTCCTTCTATCCCGCAAACAAATCCCATATTAAATAGTGGTACAACAACTTATCAATACATTCCTGTGCCAAATCAACCGGCAGTAAGCGGGACTGATACGACGAATATTGTCTCCACTCAAGTGAATAATGCTACTGTAACAATGACGAAAGCAGTAGATAAAAATTTTGCAGATATTGGTGATATACTAACGTACACCGTTTCCTTTACAGGTACAGGTAATACGAATGCAAACAATGTTATTTTTACAGATGTCATTCCTACTGGAACAACTTTTGTTGTAAACAGTGTAACAATTGATGGCACGACACAAGTGGGCGCAAATCCCGCTAACGGTGTGAACATTGGATCCATCCCAACTGGTACAACAAAAAATGTTTCATTTCAAGTAGTAGTAAATACAATACCCGCGTCAAACGTCGTATTTAATGGATCAAGCGCTTCTTATCAATATACCGTCAACCCTAGCCAATCACCAGTTACAAAAAACATTTCTTCTAATCTCGTTTCCACTCAAATTAATAATGCGAATGTAACATTAACAAAATCAACTAACAAACAATTTGCCACAATTGGCGAAACGATAAGTTATACAATCCTTATTACAAACAGTGGAAATACAGCTGCAACTAACGTACAGCTAACAGATTCACTTCCAAATGGAACGATATTAACACCAGGTTCGGTAACACTCAACGGTGTTTTACAAAATGTAGATTCACTCGTTTTCGTACCTATTGGTACAATACCAGGAGGAGCTACTTTCACCTTATCCTTTCAAGTAACAGTCATCAATATTACGACCCAAAATCCTATCATTAATAACGCCTTCGCTTCTTATCTATATACTGTAAATCCAAGTTTGCCACCGACTTCAAAAACAGCAAATTCTAATTCTGTTACATCAACAATTAGACTAGCAAATCTCCATGCTAATAAATCTGTAGATAAAACGTTTGCGGAAGTTGGTGATGTATTAACTTACACCTTTGCTCTTACTAACGATGGAAATGTTGCAGCGAACAATGTATTACTATCTGATTCAATTGCGAATGGAACCGCTTTTGTCCCAAACAGCGTTATAGTTAACAGTGTTACTCAGCCAGGCGTTACACCAGCTAGCATCAATATTGGTAGCATCAATGCTAATACTACAATTACAGCTTCATTCCAAGTAGTAATCACTAGCATTCCAAATCCAAACCCTATTTCAAATAGCGCTTCCATCTCCTATAACTTTATCGTTGATCCAAACACTTCACCTGTAAGTAAGAACACTACTTCAACCACTACATTTACTCAAGTAAACGATGCAAATGTCATTTCAGCCAAAACAGTGGATCGAGCGTTCGCTACCGTAGGGGATATATTAACTTATACTGTTACTTTGACGAATGCAGGAAGTGTTTCTGCTGATAGCCCTACTTTCGTAGATACGAATCCAGACGGTACTACCTTTATTCCAAATACTTTTCTTATTAATGGTGTACTTCAAAATAACGCAGATCCAAATATAGGTGTTCCACTACCTTCCATTGCTGCTAATGGCTCACTTACTGTCTCTTATCAAGTAACCGTCACCTCTTTACCAACACAAAATCCAACATTAAATTCATCTAGTACACAGTATAGCTTTATTCTAAATCCGGGCGATCCACCAACTATAGAAACATCTGTAAGTAACACTGTAAGTACACAAATTAATTTAGCAAATGTAGTGATTGTCAAAGAAGTAGATTTAACTATCGCCGATGTCGGGCAACCAATCACATATACAATTTCTTTAGCTAATCTTGGCAATACTACAGCAAATAATGTTATTGTTACCGATATAATCCCTAATGGCTCCACTATCGTACCAAATAGTATTTTTATAGGTGGTACTTTACAACAAGGTGCAGACCCTAGTACCGGTCTTCAAGTCGGCTCCATTCCTTCAGGTGGTTTTACAACGATTGTTTTTCAAATAAGTGCAAATAGTTTACCTTCACCAAATCCAGTTCAAAATAGCGCTGCACTTCAATATAGCTTTATCGCAGATCCAAGTTTACCTGCCGTTGTCAGAAACGCTACTAGCAATATAGTAACGACGCAAATTAATACTGCTAATATTGTTGCCACAAAACTAACAAGTACAAATTTCGCTGATGTTGGCGCTGTCATAACGTATGCAACAATTTTAACAAATAACGGCAATATCCCTGCTTCTAACGTAACGTTTACAGATATCATTCCAGCTGGTACCATCTTCCTTCCTAATACTGTAACGATTAACGGTGTCCCTATAGCAAATGCAAACCCTGCTAATGGCATTTTAATTGGGACGATAGGAGCGAATTCATCACGTACTGTTGCATTCCAAGTTTCTGTACCAACTATTCCTAGTCCAAATCCGATTACGAATCAATCGAGCACTACATTCCAATACACATACGACGCATCCAAATCAGTTGTAACGCAGATGGTGGCCTCTAACACCGTACAGACAACTATTAATAACGCTACGATTGCCGCTGTAAAATCGGCAGATAAACACTTTGCTAACGTAAATGATATTATTACGTATACAACTACTTTAACGAATAACGGGAACACACTTGCATCAAATGTAATTTTTACAGATGTAATTCCAAACGGAACATCATTTATTCCTAATAGTGTAACAGTAAATGGCAATACACTTCCTAATACAAACCCAGCAAGTGGAATTGCAATTGATCCAATAAACCCTAATACAAGTGCAACAATCTCATTTCAAGTAATAGTAAATTCCATTCCTAGTCCAAATCCAATCCCGAACCAAAGCAATACAGCGTACCAATATGTCATAGATCCTAACTTACCTCCAGCGTCCGCCAATGCGTTAAGTAACGTAATAACAACTCAAATTAATAACGCTACAATCGTCGCTACGAAGTCAGTGAATACACCGACAGCTGCAATTGGGGATATCGTTACTTATACGATTGCAGTTACGAACACAGGGAATATCCCTGCTAGCGCTACAGTTTTAACAGATGGACTCGGTGCAGGCGCCTCATTTGTGCCAAACTCTGTAACTATCGATAATATTCCGCAGCCAGGGTTAGATCCATCACTTGGTATTCACTTGGCAGATATTCCCCCAGGAGATACTGTATTCATTACTTTTCAAGCACAAATTTTAGCGATACCACCTAGTGGCACATTAACAAATAATGCTCTTGTAAATTATGAATATACCGTAAATCCAAACCAATCACCCGCTGTTGGTAGTACAGTTACGAATACGACGGTTACGCCAATTATTGATGCAACTCTTTCTATAAATAAAACTGTCAATTCAAGATTTGCTACTATTGGAGATACACTGACTTTCACTGCTATCATTACTAATTCCGGTAATACTACCGCAAACAATGTTATTTTTACAGATGTAATTCCAAATGGTACATCATTTATTCCAAACAGTTTTACGGTAAATGGAACAACTATTCCTAATGCAAATCCACAAAATGGTATCAATATTGGCAACTTGAATTCAAATGCATCTGCTACACTCAGTTTTCAAGTAAACATTACATCACTCCCAAATCCGAATCCAATCCCAAACCAATCATCGCTTCAATATAGCTTTATTGTAGGTATAAATGAACCGCCAGTTTCACGAACAGTTCAATCTAATAAAACTTTTACACAAGTAAATACTGCTTCCGTTATCGCAACAAAAACTGCAAGCAGTGCATTTGCTGCTGTTGGAGATACAATTACGTATACAACTACCCTCACCAATAGCGGAAATACTACCGCAAACACACCTGTTTTTATCGATATATTACCACCTGAACTTTCATTCGTTCCTGATAGCGTACAAATTAATACCATCCCACAACTTGGATTTAGACCAGATAGCGGGATTTCTTTAGACTCAATTCCAGTTGGAGGAACGACAACAATTAGCTTTCAAGCTATCGTTGGCTCAATACCAGTTACAAATCCAACTTTGAACCAGTCTAGCACGACATACTCGATCATTGTTGATCCTACCCAGCCGCCGGTGACAGAAACAGCTACAAGTAATCCAACTTTAGTTCAAATTAACGAAGCGATTATTCAAGCAACGAAAAGTGTGGATCGACTATTTTCTGACGTAGCACCTGGAAATTCATTTTTAACGTATACTGTTTTATTGGAGAATATAGGAAACACAACTGCTACGAATATCATTTTTACAGATCCGATTCCAAATAATACAGTGTTTATAGCGGATAGCGTTCGAGTAGGCGGGGTTTTATTACCTGGGGTAAATCCAGCGAATGGGGTACCAATTGGGGATATTATTGCAGGAGATTTTACAAACATTACCTTCCGCGTGCAAGTAGTTAGCATTCCAAATCCAATTTTCACAATTGGACCTGGGGGGCCAAACTCACCAGTTGTAAATGGCGCTTCTATTGATTATCAATTTATGACAGGACCTAATTTACCACTCGTTTCAAGAAGTACGACATCCAATCCGGTTTCGACACAAATAAATTCCGGAGAAATTACACTTGTTAAATCTGTAGATAAAACTTTCGCAACAATTGGCGATACAATTTCTTATACGATTACATTAAGTAACCCTGGAAATGTTACTTCACAAAATATAATTTTCACAGATATTTTACCTGACGGAACGACATTCATATCTGGCACTCTTACAAACGATTCTGGTACACAGCAGATCGGAAATCCAGCTAACGGGATTCAGATTGGAAATATAAATCCAAACGGAACGGCTGTGATTACTCTCAACGTACTTGTTACAAATATTCCAAGTATAAATCCAATTTCTAATTCTAGTTCTGTACAATTTTCACATGTGGTCGACCCTAGCCAACCTTCCGTATCACAAATGAATGTATCTAATGCTGTTTCGACAACTATTAATAGTGCAATTTTAACAACCCAAAAAAGTGCTGATAAATCTATCGTTTCAGTTGGAGATACGATTACGTATACAACTACTATTACAAATACAGGAAATACAGCCGCTACGAATATTACTTTCACAAGCGCTATTCCAGCTAGCATTACCTTTATACCAAATTCATTCACGATAAATGGCGTTCAGCAGTCTGGTGCACAACCAGCACTGGGAGTAACTATACCAAATATCGCACCGGGTGAAACAGTAACTGTTACTTTCCAAGTAAATGTTATTTCTGTTCCCCCTTCAAATTCGATTATGGGTAATGACACAATTTTATATTCTTATACTGTCGATCCAAACGGAACTCCTATTACAACTTCTATTTCAACAAATATCGTTACAAACCCGGTACTAGATGCTATGATAACGATGGTGAAATCTGTAGATCAAACACTTGTAACACTAGGTGATACCATTACCTATACGACAATTTTAACGAATAGCGGTAATACAAACGCTACGAATATTACTTTCACTGACCTCATACCAGATGGTACGACGTTTATAACTGATAGCGTTACAATAGATGGCATCACACAAATCGGGCTCAACCCTAATACAGGTATTACAATTGGATTAATTGCTCCTAACAGCTCAATATCTATAGCATTTCAAGTTACCGCTACTTCTACACCAGCCCAAAATCCTATTGCCAATTCCGCTACTGCTTCTTACACATTTATCGCTGATCCTAATGCCCCTATTGTTTCAAGGACCGTTACTTCAAACACAGTGTTCACTACGATTAATACAGCTACCATTCTTTCATTAAAACAAGTCGATAAATCCTTTAGTCGTATTGGAGACACACTCACTTATACTGTCGCTTTAACAAACAATGGAAACTCATCTGCGCAAAATGTTATATTCACAGATACCGTACCGAGCGGAACAGCATTTATTGCAGACACATTTTCTATTAATGGAATTCTTCAAAGTGGTGCAAATCCAGTGAACGGTGTAAATATCGGAACTATAACAGCTGGGACTACAGTAACAATTTCGTTCCAAGTTACTGTAACGTCATTACCAACTGAAAACCCCATTGTAAATTTCTCATCAACATCGTACCAATTAGTCTCACCGCCTGATGCAGAAACTTCAATTAGCAATCCTGTTTCAACGCAAATTAAAGAAGCACTATTATCCATGACGAAAAATGAAAGTGTATCCTTTGCAGATATCGGGCAAACTGCTTTTTACACTACTTCTATTTCGAATATAGGAAATACAGATGCAACTAATATTGTATTCACAGATGTATTACCAAATGGAGTCACATTTGTTCCTAACACATTAACTGTCGATGGTGTTTTACAACCTGACGCGAATCCAAATACAGGTGTATTACTTGCAACACTTCCGCCTAATGAAATATATAGTATCGTCTTTCAAGTTACAGTGAACAGCATTCCCCCTATTAATCCAGCACCAAATACAGCATCAACAACATATGAGTTTACTGTTGATCCTGTTAATCCTCCAGTATTAAGTGCGGCTACTTCCAACACTACGCTTCTTCAAATAAACAACGCGAATATTATAAGTACAAAAACAACAGATCTTACTTTTGCGGATGTTGGTAATACAATAACATTTACACTTAACCTCCCGAATACAGGGAATGTGACTGCAACTGATGTTACCGTTATCGATACGCTTGATAGCAATTTAACTTTTGTTCCAAACAGTTTCACAGTTAATGGGCAAACCATTCCAAATGCTGATTTATCTACTGGTGTAAATATCGGTTCAATTAACGGTGGTACTGCAGCAATTATCACATTCCAAGCTACCGTTACAACCCTACCAATCAACAACCCTATTTCTAATTCAGCTCTTACCACTTATCGTTATATTGTTGATCCAGACCAGTCACCTATTACAACTTCCAATCAATCTAATACAACGACAACACAAATTAATAGTGCTATTCTTACTGCACAAAAAAATTCAAATGTGTCAACAGTAGATATTGGGCAAGATATCATCTACTCCGTTACAATTACAAATAGCGGAAATGTTAATGCAACGAATGTTATTTTTACCGACGTTATTCCAGACGGAACTTCCTTTGAACCAAATAGTTTTACACTTAATGGAACTATTATCGAAAATGCAAACACCATTACAGGTGTCCCAATTGGTGATATCGCGCCAAACGAATCTGCCATTGTAGAATTTCATATTACTTCAAATGAAATCCCGGCTATTAATCCAATTACGAATCAAGCTAGCGTTAGCTTTCAGCATATCGTTAATCCAGATAATCCTCCTGTTTCAAAAAACATTACTTCAAATAGTGTTATCACAACAATTGAAAGTGCTATTTTAACTACTACTAAAATCGGTGATAAAGCTTTTGCAACGATTGGTGATACAATTACGTATACAACTACAATTACGAATACTGGAAATATCCCTGCCAATAACGTTATTTTCTCAGACCCGATACCATCGTGGACACAATTTGTTGCCGGATCCGTTATTGTTGATGGCACTCCATTACCATCCACTTCTATTACCAGCGGTATTGGCATAAATACGATCATTCCAAATCAAACTGTAACAATCATATTCCAAGTTCAAATCGTAAGCAATCCATCAACATTCACACCTGAACTCCAAAACTTAGCATTTGTTAACTTCCAATATAACGTAGGCAATGCATTACAGGCTCAGCCTGGCAATGTGGAAACGAACGTCTTCGTTACTTCTATTCATTCAGCAATACTTTCAGCTGTAAAAACTGCTAGTACAGCCTTTGCGAATATTGGAGACACGATCACTTATACAGTTTTAATACAAAATAGCGGCAGTACAAACGCTACGAATGTAAATTTCTCAGACCTCATTCCAGCTGGAACGACCTTTATTGAAAATAGTTTTGCCGTAAATGGAAGTACCATTCCAGGTGCAAATCCAAATAACGGAGTTAATATCGGAACCGTTAGTACGAACAGTTCCTTAACCGTTACTTTCCAAGTCATAGTTACATCTACTCCGCCTTCAAACCCAATTACAAACGTTGCATCCGTTCAATACGAATTTCTTGTTGATCCGACTTCTCCTCCTGTTACAGGCACAATTACTTCTAATAGTGCTTCTACACAAATTAATAATGCTACTGTTACAACGGTTTTAGAAGCAAATCGAACAATTGTATCTATCGGAGATATAATTACGTATACAGCAACATTAACAAACACTGGAAACTTCCCTGCAAACTCGGTATTACTCATTAACGGTGTTCCTGAAGGGGCATTATTTGTTCCCAATAGTGTTACGCTTAACGGAATTTCACTTCCAGATGCAAGTCCAACTCTCGGTATTCCAGTTGGCATTATCGCACCAGGTGATTCTGCTACAATTACGTTCCAATTTCTTGCAAACTCTATTCCGCCACAAGGAGCAATTATAAATCAAGCACTTACAAGTTACACATATATTGTCGATCCAAGTCAACCTCCAGTTACAGCAACATCTTCATCTAATACGGTTAATACAGCTGTCGTTGATGCATCACTATCTGTAATTAAAAATACAGATTCCCTCGTACAGTCTACTGACGGTACAATCACTTACACTGTAGTCGTTCAAAATAACGGGAATACAACTGCAAATACAGTTACTTTAACAGATTTGGTCCCAGAGGGAACTGCATTTATTCCGGATAGTGTGACCATTAATGGTGTTTCAGCTCCAGGTACTGATCCAAACGTAGGGATCTCATTAAACTCCATTGCACCTTCGGAAATCGTCACCGTCACATTCCAAGTTATCGTTCAATCCATTCCAAGCGTGAATCCAATTTCTAATATAGCTCGTATTGACTATACTTTTATCGCTGATCCAACTGCTCCTATCATCTCTCGAACAATTACGTCTAATCCAGCTTTCACACAAATTTCGGATGCGAATGTTCTTTCTTTAAAAGCAGTCAATGCACAACAAGCAACAACAGGTGATATTTTGACCTATACGATAACGCTAGAAAATACCGGAAATATTCCAGCTACGAATCTCATATTTTCAGATACGCTTCCAGAAGGGACTACATTCGTAGACAATAGTTTTACACTTAACGGAACAACTATACTTGGTGCCAATCCAAATGTAGGTGTTACTTTGCCTAACCTAGCAGCAAACGCTACTCACCTTATTGCTTTCCAAGTTCTTATTAACGATCCATTCTCGCAACAATCGATTACAAATCAATCTAATACAACATATACAATTCAACCAGATCCAGGGCAACCGCCTATTACTGAAACATCTACAAGTAATATTGTCATTACAAATTTCGTGCAAGCACAATTAACAATTACAAAAACGTCCAATCCAATAACTGTAGATATTGGCGGAACTATACTTTATATTTCTGAAGTGAAAAATAGCGGCAATGTTGACGCAATAAATATTATTTTTACAGATTCGATTCCAGTTGGGACTACATTCGTTCTCGACAGTGTCACAATTAACGGTGTACTTCAGCCTGATGCAAATCCCGAAAACGGAATACCAATTGGAAAGATTCCACCAAACAGTTCCAAAACAATACTATTTCAAGTACAAACAAATAATCCACCTACTGAAACCGAAATTGTAAATCAATCTTCAGTAACTTACCAATATATAAGTATTCCTACAGCTCCACCAGTGAATCGCTCTGCAAATTCTAACATTGTTACAACATCACTTCAAAATGCGAATATTATTTCCGTTAAAAGCGCAGATGTAACTTTCGTCTCCATCGGGCAATTTATTACCTACACAAATACACTACAAAATATCGGAACGGTTCCAGCTAACAATACGGTGTTCATTGACAACATTCCAGAAGGGACAATATTCATTGAAGATAGCTTATCAATAAATAATGTCATTCAGCCTGGTACGAATCCTGAAAATGGAGTAACTCTCGGCACGATACAACCAGATGAAACAGTCACTATTTCATTCCAAGTACAACTTACAAATATACCTGAAGACAATACAGTCATTAACATCTCAGACACTTCATATGAATACCAAATTGACCCTAGTTCTCCAATTATTCAGCGTAGATCATTATCAAATACAGTAAACACGGAAGTCCGTACAGCAAATGTTAGTGCAATTAAATCTGCTAACAGATCCATTACACGCATCGGTCAAATTATCACATATACCATCGCAGTTACAAATGCTGGTACAGTACCTATTACAAATACTCTCCTAATTGACGCAATCGCTGCTGGCACCACATTCGTTCCAGATAGCATTCTTGTAGATGGCATACCAAGACCTAACGAAAATCCAAGTACCGGAATCTCACTTAATATTATCCTTCCAAACAATACAATTATCGTTACATTCCAAGTAAATGTAGACTCGATACCTTCTCAAAATAACATGAATAATATCGCCGTCATCCACTATGAGTATCAGCCAGACCAAAGCTTACCACCAATTTCAGAAACGACATCTTCCAATACTACAAATATACAATTTATTGATGCCATTCTTATCGCTACAAAATCCGCTAATACAGTATTAGCTAATATTGATGAAACTATTGAATATACAGTACTCATTCAAAATAACGGATCCACTACAACTAACTCCATCTTTTTTACTGATATTATAGAAGATGGAACAGTATTTATTTCGGGGAGTGTAACAGTTAACAACACTGTACTTCCTGCAGCAGATCCGAATATCGGCTTTTCCATCCCGAATATCACATCAGGTCAAGTAGCTACAATAACATTCCAAGTTTCGGTTACGAATTTACCTGCTGCAAACCCAACACCTAATACTGCAAACATCGTCTACGACTTTATTTTCAACCCTGACTTTGCACCAATTCAAAAATCGACTACTTCCAACACTACTTTCGTTCAAATTAATGATGCTGATATCGTTTCACTTAAAACTGTTGATTTGACTTCTGTAACAATTGGTGATGTTTTAACTTATACAACAACTTTAACAAATACAGGGAATACGGATGCTACTGCTCTTGTATTTACAGACAATATTCCTGGTGGAACAACCTTTATAGACGGTAGCGTTTTAGTAAATAACATTCCGCAGCTTAATGCCAATCCAAGTACCGGTATATTGTTAGGAACGATTGCTCCTAACATTTCTATCCCAGTCACATTTTCTGTTACTGTCGTAGCGCTTCCAGCTAGTGGTCGTATTCAAAATCAATCCACTTCTCGTTATACAATTAATAGCGAAGAACAAATATCAACTAGTAATATTACCTTCACTGAAGTTATTTCTGCTAATATAATTGCAACAAAAACAACGCCTATCCAATACGCTGACCTACAAACGATTATCCCTTACACTATTTCCATCACAAACAATGGGAATATACAAGTGGAAAATATTATCGTTACAGATATCATCCCAGCAAATACGAGCTTTATAGAGAATAGTGTTATTGTGAATGGAAGCGCTCGTCCAAATGATAATCCACTTAGCGGGATACAACTTGATAACATTCCGCCTAATACGACAGCAACTATTCTATTCCAAGTACGGGTTACTTCAATTCCGCAAACAAATCCAATCTCTAATACGAGTACAATTGAATACCAATACACGTTACCAAACCAGCCGCCTATTACCGAAACTATTATTTCATCAGCTGCCGTAACAACAATTAATCATGCGACTTTGAATAGTAATAAAACTGTTGACCTTGCATTTGCAACGGTTGGTGATGCGTTAACGTATACGATTACACTAAATCAAACCGGTAATGTTGCAGTAAATGATGTAATCATTCAAGATATTATTCCTCAAGGTACTACGTTTATAGAAAATAGCGTCATTGTAAACGGAGAAACTCTTCCAGGAGTGAATCCAGTAAGCGGCATACCAATTGGTACTATAATTGTAGATGGAGATGCTATCGTTTCATTCCAAGTAACTGTGACTACTATTCCAACACCAAATGAACTAAACAACAACGCAATTACTACTTTTAACTATATAGTCAACCCAAATAACGTACCCGTTACAAATACGACTACAACAAATACCGTCACAACTACTGTCCAAAATGATAATGTCATTGCCATAAAATCTGTTGATGTAACGAATGCCTTACCTGCTCAAACTTTAACGTATACAATTACGATTATGAATAGCGGTAATGTAACGATTGAAGACCTTCTTGTTATAGACACCATACCAATAGATACGACTTTTGTTGCTGGTAGTGTTACGATTAACGGAATCAATCAGCCTAATGAGAATCCGGAAAATGGTATTACGTTAGGAAATCTTGCTCATAATGACTCTGTCATTATTACGTTCCAAGTGACAATATCTTCTTCTACTCTTCAACCTACAATTAATAACGATGCTACTGTTTCCTATACCGTTATCATTGATCCAGATGAACCACCTATTACAATTACAAAGCAAACAAATACCGTTACAACAACATTAATCGAGCCAATAATTAACATTGAGAAAACAGCAGACAAATCTATCGTCGTTATAGGAGATGTTATTACATTCACATTAGAGGTATTTAATGATTCCACAATTCCGACAATTAGTACTTCTGTTATAGACACAATTCCAGCTGGTACAACATTTATAGAAAACAGCGTAACTATTAACGGTACTTCGGTTCCAAATGTTCGTCCAGACACTGGTATTAATATTGGTTCTTTATCTGCAGGTACAGTAGCAACTATAACATTTCAAGTCCTCGTAACTTCTATTCCTTCAAACAGTACAATTATAAATTCTGCAACAGTTACCGCTGCTTTTCAATTGACACCACAGGATCCAATTATTACTTTCATTGTTAATTCAAATATTGTTCGTATACCAGTTCAATTTATAACTACAACAGTCACGAAAAATGCTTCCGTCAGCTCAGCTTATTTAAATCAATATTTTGATTACACGGTACGCATTACAAATACTTCCAAAATTTCACTCTCAAATATTTCGTTACAAGATACTATTCCAGCAGGTTTACAATTTATAAACGGCACTGTCTTTATTAACGGTGAACGCTCTCCACTAGCGAATCCGAATATCGGTTTCCTAGTTGCCACTAATTTAGAGCCAAACGAAACAATTATCGTGTTATTCACAGTACAAGTAATAAGTCCACCTGTTAATAATGAGTTTAAAAATACGGCCAATATTTCGTTACAACTTCAAGTCTCGCCTACCGATCCACCAATTACAGTAACCGTTACAAGTAACGAGAACATCGTCACCTTTGTTCCAGAAAATCCAGATGAAACACTTCCAAATTTAAATTGCTTCTTTGACGGTGAACGCTTCATTCGCATTACTCCTCGAAATATAAGAAATTACCTTTGGGCTTGGATTTGGTGGCAGTAATTAAATAAAAAATAAAAAGCTTGTAATTTGGATGTTATCCAAATTACAAGCTTTTTTGACATGGTACCTCTAGTTACTTAATCTATTTCAAACCTCTGATAAAAAATTATTCAGTCAATTTTTTAGTTGAAAAGAAAATATTAAGAAAAGTAAAAGGTGAAATTGAAAGAAAAGTGTAAAAGCTTGTTCACTTATATAATTTATGTAAGAAATACAGGTAATGTATATGAAGCAATCGAAGTTATGAAAATAAAATATATAATACGGGGTATAGCTAGTATTGATATTTGGCAGCTAATATCTAATTCGGTAACCAATCAAATTAACTCATTTTACTTTCTTGGGTAAAGCTGAACCTGAATGTTCAATTATTGAATGAACATGAACATTAATTTGGGCATCACTAAAATAATTTTCGCCTTGATCCCAATTCTTACGTATTTTCTTCCATTTTTTATAATTATGCCGCTTATATACTTCTCCTAACGCTAATACATCTACCTTATATTTTTTTTGAACAAGCTTTATTGATTTTTGAATCCTTTGTTCCACCTCTTTTGAAATATCCTTCGTTAAGCGTTTTTCATTCATGAATTTTTTATGATCACTAAAATGCAACTCCGCTAAAGCACCTTCGAGAAATAGATGAATATCAAACTTCGGTTTTGTAGTATTTTCAGTAAATACCTGTATTTTTCGGTGTAGCTTATGAATTTCATATGTAATAAGCTGGTCCTTTTTACGTATGGTAAAATAACCTCCTAATTTTTCACCGATTATAAAGTTTATTCCCACTGTCTGTTCGCCGTTTAACATTCCAACACACTTGTTATCCTTCCCACGAAACAACGCAGCCCCATCCATTTCTATCCCCTGTTTTGTAGGTTTTAAGACAGGTAGTACAAAACTTCGGTTTGAAATTATCTTTTCCTGCACGTCACCAATTCTTGCTGCCTCAACCATCTGAGCATTTTTAGGAGGGTGTTCAGCTAGCATATCAATATACTGTGCCGGTAAATTTTCTGGTTTTGCATTTTGTTTCAAGATTGCTTCTGCATTTTTCTCAGAAACAAATAGACGAATATTTCTTCTCATTTCATGATCTCGAATGTATACATCTAACGTATTTTGTAAAACATTTGGATTCGATAGTAATTCTTCAGAAAAAATGATTACTTGTATATGTGGAAAAAATAAAGTACGACTAATCTTTTTAGCGATTATTCGTATTTGTTCAAACACACTATCTCCTTTTGCACTCACATCAATATAATTATTCCCTGCGCCTTTTCCACCTTCTTGCGTTAACTTACTGGGAAGTACCATTTGATACGTCCCTTTCATAATTGGATTAGATTTCTTTTCCTTAACAATATCGTAAGCGGCACCTACTACAAAGCCTCTTTCTTCTATCTCCGCTAACTCAGAGCAACCGCTGATAGCCCCAGCTATAAGCGCAATTGTTATAACTTTAAAAAGACATTTCATTTCCACCATTCCTTCATTTTATCTTATATACAATAAAAATTAGTAAAGGCGCTAACACAATAAATCTCATATCAAATCACTTAAAATCCAAATAAGCCCACTGTGTGAAAAGAAAGTTTGGATAGCGATATCTCGAGGCATAGAAGATGCACCTATACATCACTGGTTGAAGATGCCACAAAAAACAAGTTCCCAACATCTAAGTTTTTCATCTCTATACTCAAATGATTTCAATTATTTTTGCTTCTCAAGATTCATTATAGAACCTTTATTTTTTTGATTAACTTAACAATTAATCTTCATGTAATTAAAAAGATAGATTATTGATTTTTATGAAAGGAAAAGATGTTTATGACACTACATGGACGTTCAGAATATTTACTGAAAGAATGAATGAAAAAATTACACTGTAAGAATAAATTTAATTTTGTGTTTTTTGAAGACAGCAGATGCAACGGACCTGAAGGTAGCTGTTTTAAGATGGGTGGTGAATTCGAACTTTTATTACAAAGAGCAGCTAAATTAGATCCCTTGTTTATTATTCATGGAGGAGACAAGGTTTATACAGTAGAAAAGAAATATGTATAACACTAAACAAAATCATTATCCCTAAAAACAAAATATACGGATTAAATAATTATAAAGTAGACTATTTAGAAAAATAATTATATCTTACCCGGCTTAATCCTATTTTAGCAATGCATGCGCAACCTAATATAGGGGTAGCGTCAGGAAAATGCGGATTTACAACGTTAAGGAATTCAATATAAAAAAGCCTAATTTCTCGGTGTTGCAAGAGCTTAGGCCTTTTTAAAAAACTATAAATACCGTTTGAATTAATATTAGGATCCATCTTGGTACTTCAACTTTCCGGAGTTAACTAAATTAACTTTAACTTTTAAATTCTTTATACTGTGTTCATTTAAGTAAAACGAGTCTGTTTTTACTTCTTCTTTCCATTTTCTTGGATTCTGACGGTATAATGATTCACCTAATTTGTAGATATCTGCATTTATTTCTATTCCTTTTTCAAAGGATTTTAGAATTTCTAATTTGATAATATCTTCAGTTTTTGTAATCAACTCTTTATCACTAATTTCCTTGATCTTCTCATTTATTCCAGCTTGAACTTCAACTCGAATATTAAAAAGTATGGGCTTACTACTCATAATAGGGGAAGTTGTAATCTTAGGTTTCTCTATCACTACGGAAACAACAGCGCTATCATTCTCAATAATCCACACAGGAGATCGAACGTTTTTTTCATCCATCCATCTTAGACCGTTTAAATCAGTCTCAGAAAGCCATCCTTCTAGGCGATTATTCCTTACAAAGAACGCTCCATCATTTCTTAATAATGGTGCTTTTTTGGATTCTTCTTTCCAATTTTCTGTTGAAATTTTAAGTGATGGGATATAAGCAGTTTGCCCCATCGGATCACTATCTCTAATAAATTGATAAAATTGTTTAGGTTGTATGTAAGACCGTTGTTTATACCTTTCCTTTGGTTCATGGAGAATGGTAGACAACCCCGATAATGTAAAAAAGGCTTTTGTTTTAAGTATATCATCAATGGGTTCCTTTGTAGCGTATAAGAGAATATTATAGCGTATTTCTCGGTACCGATTAATAAAATCAATAGAGTCTTTAATATCTTGTCTGAGCAGTCTTTCGCTTAATATTATTGTAGATACATGTCCCCAAAAAAGTCTTTGTTGAGCATCCTTATATAATTGATTTAATGCTTCCGTAATGGTAAAACCTTCACCTCTTCCTATCCACACTGGTGGTTGTTTATCAGGTCTAGCCCCCTCTAACTTAGCAACGTTAGAAAAGTCAAGTAACTGAGCATAAGCTATATATTTTCCTTCTTTAAAATCTATACCAAGAGCTGCAACATAATAAATATCTTGAACTTCTTTAATATTCCAACATCCAGATAACATTGCACTAGTGATAAGCATCATAATTATTAGTTTTATTTTGTGCAGCTTCACTGTTTTCCTTCTCCTTCGTCCGTTTTAGAACTATCATTGGTTCGGAGATAATCAACTCTATGTCTATAACTTCTCCACGGTAAACGAAACAATCCCTTGAAAAAATCTGAACTAGATTTTGGGAAAACTAAAGCTAAGTAAGGGATTCCAAAGGAACGTAATCTTGAGATATAAAGAACGATTACGAATCCGGCAAGCATAAATCCATATAACCCCATCAAAATTGAACATAATAGTACAAACCCTCTGAGTATGGATACTGCTCCTGCTAATATTTGGTTTACTAAGGTATATCCCGCAATAGCAGATAAAGCAGTAATAACAATGACAGAAGGGGAGATAAAACCCGAACGGATTGCAGCATCCCCAATGATTAGTCCGCCTACCACTGAAAGGGTTTGACCAAGGGGGGAGGGTAATCTTTGACCGGCTTCACGGAACATCTCAAAAAGGAACAAAACAATTATAAGCTCAAGTGGTGCTGGAAATGGTAGACCTGATCTTGCAACAGTCACAGTCGCAAGAAGAGGGAAAGGAATTTGATCTTGGTGATAAGCAAGTAATGCCATCCAAAATCCGGGTAGGAAGACAGCTAAAAGAAATCCTATCCACCGATAAAAGCGTGCAAATGATACAGTTAGAAAATTAAAGTGGGAATCTTCTGCAGCTTTTATTAGGGGTACCGCCAGCATTTCGGAAAAAAACCACGCTAAGAGAATATATATAAGAAAAGAGCCAGAATTTACCCCGCTAAGAGTAAATCGGCTCTTTAATATATAAAGGATGCACAGAAAAACCTAGAGGGGTTCAGCCGAGATACTTGTAGAAATGGGTCATAATCATACATTATTTTACAAATACATCTTATCTTGAAGGTATATGGATTATATAAAGTTAAAAATATAGTGTTAAACCCAAAAAAACACCATAACAGTGTTCACGGTGTTTTCCATATTAAAAATAAGACTATTATTTAAGTACTCTGAAACTGATTCATATTGTAGAAATATCCATTTTAAGATAATGATACGCTTCAAAATCTTCATTAAATATATCTGTAACTAATTTTATAGCCTCCGTATCATAAAAGCTCTGATATGTCGGCAGCCGAGGGAAAGATGGATCTGTAATGTCAGCTTCAGCGTAGTTTCCCTTATGAATCATCTTAGGCGCCTGATGATGCCATGATCTCGTTAATGTGTCTAGTGGGATAGTCTGTAAGTTATATTTGTTTTCTATTTTTGAGATTTCATTAGAGAAATTCTCTAAATATATATAATTGGTTACAAACTCTTCTTCTCCTTGAATATATTGTTGTGAATAGTGTGGATTAAGATAGTCAGAATCTGCCCCATTCGCGTGAAGATAATGTAAAAAATGTTTAAATGATTTTTTCTTTTTGCATGTACTGTCGTTATAAATAAACTTTCTAATAGGTTCCCACTCTGGATTTTCTATACCTGGTGGAGCAATAAGGGGTCACCATACCCAAAAAAGAAAATTGTACATTTAGACAAAATTTAGACACATTTAAACTGATTCCTGTACGTTAAGGAACCGATTACTTAGTTTACTACTTTTTTTAAAGAATCAAATAGTGAAAATTTCGTGGAAATTTGCTTAACGTAAGTTTTATATCAACTATTACGTTGGAGTACAGCCAAGGTACGTGTATTATCTACTATGAAAATCAGGAATATTTAAAGTATTCTAAGAAGAAGAATTGAGTGATAAGCTACGTTAACTACTTGATATCTTAACTAAGTAAATTATGTATTTAATGTATTCAAGGTAGTGCAATGAGAAGGTATCGAATAACCTTGCTTGGATAAACCGTGTCTCTTAAGAGCTCCTTAAGGCGCGTCCGTTACCTTGAGGGCAACGAACGGTTGTAGACTTCGATGTTGCAAGGATCGTTGTCAAACAAATTGTTTACATGTATTCAATGTAAAACTCTTATTAAATTAAGGTTTTTACTCCTAAGTATAGATAACATGTATATCTCGTCTGTATCCCTTTTTGACTTGCTCTTGATTGACCAAATAAGTCAAAATACCTTTCTAAATTTCCCTCTGATATTCCCCTATTTTATCTTATTCAAACTTGCATTCCAATAACCCATTTCTCATACGCCTGTTTCTAAAATAATAATTTAAATTGGGACCTCTGAGAGATCCCAATTAATTAAAAAGTAATGTCTCCTCTTGTTACATCATTTACAATTTTTATACTAATCCCTCTAACATCTCGAAGACTTCTAAATTATTTTTTTGGTAGTTCAGGGAATAAATAATGTAATATACAGATGGTCAAACGTCTGGATTTGCCTTTATACGGATATATATGCATATACATCGATGGATTAAAGTTTGCCTCAATAATTCCATAAGCATTTTTATTAGCTGCAGGAACTTCTGTATTTTCAATAATCAAATCAATACCACTAATATTTGCTCCAAGTGCCGACACAGCATCTACGGCAATTTTCTTATAATCATCGGGAATTTGATCTGTCATATCAATTGAGTCTCCACCTGTACTGACATTAGAATTTTCTCGCAGAAAAACAATTTCATCACTTGTTGGAATAGAATCTTTTCGATACCCTTGAGCTTTAAGCATTAGGACCTCTAATTCACCTAATTGTATATTTTCTAAAGGTGTTCTATGGTCCATTCCTCTTAATGAATTCAGGTTCTTTTGAGCGACTAACTCTTCAATCGTATGTGAACCGTCTCCTATAACATTGGCTGGAATTCGTAATAAAACGGCAGAAACTTTGCCATCTAGCACAAAAAATCGATATTCTGTTCCATTAATAAATTCTTCTATTAATACTGATGAGTCCTCTTTAAATGCTATTGTGAGTGCTTTTTGATAGTCTTCGTAACTTGCTCCGTTTTCTTTAAAGATAGATATTCCTAAACCATAATTTGTTGTTTTTGGTTTAACGACAAAAGGCTTTCCTGCAAATATATCATAGGAACGTAAGGCTTTTTCTATATCACTAAATTCCTCACCTATTGGTACACGAAATCCATGCTGTTGAAGAATTTTCTTTGTTACTGTTTTATTTTCCATAATTAATGGTGATATATAACTATCTTTACTTGTCATATTCCCATTTTTCACATATTCAACATGATTTCCTAACTGTAGTTTTAAAAATTGATCTTGTCGATCTAAAACGTCTACTTGTAATCCTTGTTGAATAGCATCAAACATTAAAATTTGTGTAGACAACTCCATGTCAGTAAATCCTGATAGTTGATATGGTTTATCCCATGCTTTTTTATAATTTTCTTTAGCAATACGGGAAGCTACCTGACTTTGACTACTTTTTATAATCTCTTTATAAAGTCTTCCAGCTAAAGTCTTACTTGGATCTGTTAGCATTTCTCTCAAGTTAACAAATAAGGTATTCGAAACAGTTATGTCTAACAGCCCTGTTAAATGTTCCATCTCATCAATAATACGCTCAGCATCTGTTTTAAATTGCGTATGTTCTAACGGATGTTCAAGAGCCACTAAATTATTTTGAAAATCACCGATTTTTACCCATTCATCATTATTATCGTCTTGATCAATCCAGAGTAAATAGATGAGGAAAAGATGTAGAAATTCTGCTTGTTCATGGCTAATTCCATATGTTTCAAAAGGATTTAAATCTAGGTTTCTTAATTCAATATAACGAATCCCATGATTTTTTAAATCTGAAACTTGAGGACCGCCCCTTAAACGGACAGATGCATAAAATTCTTTTTCTTCTAATAAAACCCCTTTACTTACCAGCGAAGAAAGATCAGATATATAGTTCTGTAAACTACTATAGGATACTTGAACATCATTTTCATTACTATAACCATATTTACTATTTCTAATGCTTCTTACGGCGTCATTTAAAGGATTTATTTCAAAGAAATTCTTTTCACTACTAGGAGAAGCACCGAAGAAATAAGTTATTAACCATCGATAGTGTAAATAATTCCTTGTGACTTTCAGATAAATTTCTGTTTTAAATTGATGATAATCTTTTATTTCTGATTGTAATTCAAATAATGCCTGAATCAAATTATCGCTAAATTCAAAATTGTAATGAATACCACTAATCATTTGTTTTCGTCGACCATAAGAATTAGATAAATATCGACGATATAAAACATTTTCATGATTATTAAGTTTCGCAATAACAATATCTTCTTCTTTTTCGGGCAACTGTGGTGGCATGCTTAATGGCCAAAGCATTTCGTTATTTCCCATAGAACGATAGGCAACATCATGGATAGCTGCTAAATAATTAAATAAATCTCCTAGTGTCTCAGTAACTGGTGTGATTAATTCCATTTGTGTTTCAGAGAAATCTCGCTGAATATAAGGATGTTCATCTCTTACTGAAATACTTTTGGGATGTTCCGTTTTAGCTAAACTTCCTGATAGGTCAACTCGTTGACTTTCTTTTTCAACTCCAAAACGTGCTTTTAATAAATATGGTTTAATACGGTCATTGTTTAACATTTTTTTCATTTCCATACAAACTGTACCTCCCATCAACTCAAATATTTGATATAGAAATAGCTAAAATTATAACCATTATTTTTTTGAATTTAGCATTTGGATATTAATGGCCAAAGCATTTTATTCTTATCCACGGAAAGAGAAGGGATTTCACGAATAGCTGCTAAGTAATTAATCATGTCTTCTAATGTTTTAGTATTAGGCTGAATATATGATCTTGTATCTCTTATCGAAAACGGTTTAGACGTTTCAGTTGAACTTTCAAATAAGTCAACTTGTCGATTTTCCTTTTCAATCTCATAACGAGATTTTAATAAGGATGGTTTAACACGGTAATTAAATAACATTTTTTTAATCCACATGAACTCTTCCTCCCAATTTATTTGTTTTTACAAACTATATAATATGACAAAATATAACAATCAAAAGCACCCACATCTCTACATGCGGATACTTTTGTTACTATATTTTGCTGTAAACTTAAATACTTCATATGCCATTGGAAGTGGGTATTGTTGTAAATAAGAATCATCTTAAATACTTCATATGGAAAGAGAAATGCTCATTTAAGAAAGTGGAAATAAAGAAGTAGCTATGATCATAGCCCTCCATTTTTTTATAAGTTACCATTTGACTATTTTTTTGAGCGTTCTCTAAGAAAATATGTTCTTCCAATTGTTTCGGATAAAACTCGTCTTGACTACCTTGCATAATAAGAATTGGTGGAATAGTAGCTTCTTTAATTAATTCTGAAGCATCCCATTCTTTCCAAGAATCTTTGTCTTCACCTAAATAAGAGGTGAAAGCATTTATTCCCCATGGTACTTGACTAGGAGTTAAGATTGGAGAAAAAGCAGAAACCGCTTTGAATCTCTTAGCATTTTTCAAACCGATCACTAAAGCCCCATGTCCTCCCATTGAATGCCCCATTATGCTTTCTTCACCTGAAAAATTAGGTACTATAGTCGAAGCAATGGATGTTAATTCATCTACGATATACGAATACATTTTATAATGCTGTGCCCAAGGATCCTGGGTAGCATTTAAATAAAAACCTGCCCCTTGTCCAAGATCCCATGCTGCAACATCAGAAACGTATTCTCCACGTGGTGAAGTATCTGGCATAATCACTGCAACTTGATGTTTTTCAGCCAAACGTTGAAATCCACTTTTTTGACTAAAATTATCATCTGTACAAGTTAAACCAGATAACCACCATATAAGTGGAATTTTTTTCTTTTCTTTATTTGATGGTAAGTAGATACTAAATTTCATATCACATTGCAAGACTTCGGAATAATGGCTATACTTACGTTGCTCTCCTTCGAAAGAACGATGTTGTTCAATACATTTAAGACTCATTATCTCACTCTCCGTAAGTTAAAATCGTACGAATGGATTCACCTTTGTGTAATAAGTCAAATGCCGCATTGATGTCTTTAAATTCTAAATGATGAGTAATAAATGAATCTAAATCAATATCACCATGCATATAATCTTCGACCATTTCTGGAAGTTCAGATCTTCCTTTAACTCCACCAAAGGCTGATCCACGCCATACTCGGCCCGTTACTAATTGGAATGGACGAGTATGGATTTCTTTACCAGCACCAGCTACTCCGATAATAATACTTTCGCCCCAACCTTTATGACATGCTTCAAGAGCGGATTTCATTACTTCAACATTACCAATACATTCGAAGCTATAATCCACGCCACCATCTGTCATTTCGACTATAACTTCTTGAATTGGGCGATCATAATCTGCAGGATTCACAAAATCAGTCGCTCCCATTTTTTTAGCGAGTTCCCATTTTTGGGGATTCAGGTCAACTGCAATAATTCGGCTTGCTTTTGCTTGAACCAATCCTTGAATAGCTGCTAATCCAATCGCTCCTAAACCAAATACAGCTGTTACAGCTCCTTCTTCAACTTTTGCAGTGTTGTGTACAGCACCAATACCTGTAGTCACACCACATCCTAATAAAGCAACTTTATCTAACGGAGCGTTTTCATCGATTTTCGCTAAGTTAATCTCATTAACAACTGTATATTCACTGAATGTACTAGTTCCCATGTAATGATAAAGGGGCTCTCCATTATAAGAGAAGCGAGTTGTTCCATCAGGCATTAAACCTTTACCTTGTGTTTCTCGTACAGCACTACATAGGTTTGTTTTACCAGAACGACAGAATTTACATTCTCCACATTCAGGTGTATATAGTGGAATAACATGATCCCCAGGTTTTACTGAAGTAACTTCATCACCTACTGAAACGACAACACCAGCACCTTCATGGCCTAATACAGCAGGAAATACTCCTTCTGGGTCGTCACCTGATAATGTAAAAGCATCTGTATGACAGACAGAAGTATATAGTATTTTTACTAATACCTCTTTTGCTTTTGGCTCTTCTACATCGATTTCTACGATTTGAAGTGGCTCCCCTGGCTTAAATGCAACAGCAGCTCTACTTTTCAATTGAATCCCTACTTTCTTTTTTTATTGTTTACACCACTAAGATTACACTTTATAATTTTAATTACAATACTGACAAATTTGTCACTATAAACATTTTTTTCGCGAGAGGAAGGTCAAAAATTATGGTTATTCATTATAAGGACAAGGAATTTTTCACTGGAAAAGATTTAGCTTTATCTGTGATAGGAGGGCGTTGGAAAATAGCAATTATATGGTGTTTGTTACAACGTTCGCCATTAAGATTAAGTGAAATACAAAAAAAGCTGCCTGAAGTTAATCAACGTATGTTGATTAGACAATTAAGAGAATTAGAAGACGATAAAATAATTACTCGATGTGTATACCCCGTAGTGCCTCCTAAGGTTGAGTATGAACTTAGTGAAATTGGTCATCAACTAGAGAATGTTGTAACAGCCATCTGTGATTGGGGAGATGACTTTAGTGATTTTGTAGAAAAAGATTCGGACGAACTTAGTTGAAGAAACAAGTAAATATCGATTCATTAAAAATAGTGCGTAATTGTATGACTTAATCCATAAATTTGCATACAAAAAACCGATAACTTTGCATCGAATGCTGTAAAGTCATACGTAACGACTAGTTAAGATAATTAACGAAAATATACGCTAAGTAAATTTCGACATAAAATGAGCCGAATTTCCTACTCTAAGGGGTCCCGCCAACCAAATGACATAAAACCCACGTTAATAAATTTTATGGAAAATAAAAATCCGGTTTTCCTGTATTAAAAAATATTTTACAAAGAAAAAGCTGATTTCCTTATCTTAAAGAAAATCAGCTTTTGGCGTAGTTATTAATTTAGAGGTTGATGGGGTTCAGCCGAGATACGTGTAAAAACGGGGCATGAGCTGTAATATATTTCCATTGTTGGGTTTTTAGATAAAAATATCTACCTCATGATTAACAAAAAGCTGATTACCTATGCGCTATAAATGAACTGCCCCAATTGTTAAACAAAACCTAGCAATTGGGGCAGTTCATAGTTATCATTTGACTCTTCTAGTGACCTTCTCAAGTAAAGCACCCTTTGGTTGAATAAGATTTATTTATTCATTCCCATCAATCGCTTAATTGTTCTTATTTGGGGTACAGTCAGGAAAATGCGGATTTACAACGCTAAGCCCATTTCCCCGACTATTCCCCCAGTTTTAACAACGTTAAGAAAGTTTCAAGGGTCTTAAAGAATCTAACGAGACCATTTTCTCCGAATTAAAATGGTATTCTCCAAGTAAATTAATATGTTCCCAACCTAGAGGTGACATATGGTGCAATAATTCTTCATTAAAACTACCTGACCGTTTTTGATATTCAACTGCCTTTGTTAGATGTAAGGTATTCCAAATACTAATAGCATTGATAATGATGTTTAAAGCACTGGCTCTTTGCAATTGATGTTGTATAGTCCGTTCCCTAAGCTCACCTTGTTTTCCGAAGAAAATAGCTCTTGCTAATCCGTTCATGGCTTCTCCTTTATTTAATCCCCTTTGTATTTTTCTTCTTAATGATTCATCCGATATATAATTCAAAATAAAAATTGTTTTTTCTATTCGACCCATCTCACGTAAGGCTATAGCCAAGCTGTTTTGTCTTGAATAAGATCCTAGTTTCCCCATAATAAGGGATGCTGAAACTGTTCCTTCTCTTATTGAGTGAGCTAATCGCAAAACATCCTCATAATTTTCTTTAATGACCTTTGTATTTATTTGTCCACGTAAAATGGCTTCTAATTTTGGATACTCACTTGCTTTATCTATTGTAAATAATTTTGAGTCTGCTAAATCTCTTATTCTTGGGGCAAATTTAAATCCTAATAAATGAGTCAGTCCGAATATTTGATCTGTGTAACCAGCTGTGTCTGTATAATGCTCTTCTATGTTTAAATCCGTTTCATGGTGCAACAAACCATCTAAAACATGAATCGCATCCCTTGAATTAGTATGAATAATCTTTGTGTAGTAAGAAGAGAATTGATCACTAGTAAAACGGTAGATGGTGGCTCCTTTTCCAGTTCCATAATGTGGGTTTGCATCTGCATGTAGTGATGAACACCTAACTGCATTCTCATACCGTCTGATGAGGATGTTGTACCGTCTCCCCAATAGGAAGACAATTGTAATTTGTGATGAAAATTTACTAATACGGCTTGGGCTTTATTCATTGCATCTTCATACATGCGCCATTGAGATACATTGGCTAATTGCTTATATGTAAGTCCGGGTGTTGCTTCAGCCATCTTGCTTACACCTATATTCATTCCCATTCCTAAAAGGGCAGCCATAATAATAATCGTTTCTTCTTTATCCGGTTTTCGATTATTGGAAGCATGAGTAAATTGCTCATGAAATCCTGTTATATAAGCAATATCCATCAGTAAATCGGTTAATTTTATTCTTGGTAGCATCTGATAAAGGCTTGCACTAAACTTTTTTGCTTCTTCTGGTACATCTTTTTCTAAGCGTGCAAGTGACAGCTTTCCTTTATCAAGAGAAACTCCATCTAACTTGTTGGAATTGGCAGTTAACCACTTTAACCTTTCATTAAGGCTGCTGGTTCTCTCCGTTATATAATCTTCGAATGATAAACTAACTGATAATCTCGTATTCTCTTTCGTTTGATTCCATGTAAATTCGGAAAACAAATATTCCTCAAAATCTCTATATTGTCTGCTGCCAACAATGGAAACATCTCCTGCCCGAACATGCTCCCGAAGTTCTGTTAAAACAGCCATTTCATAGTAATGACGATTGATTGTTGTACCATCATTCTCGTATAAATGCTTTTTCCAACGTTTTGAAATAAAATCCACAGGTGAGTCATCAGGTACTTTTCGTTTTCCGGATTCGTTCATTCCTCGGATAATCTCTACAGCTTGTAAAAGTGGCTCATTTGCCTTTGTAGAATGAAATTCCAACACCCTTAATAGCGTTGGCGTATATTTTCTTAGTGAATAAAATCGTTTTTGCAGTAAGTCTAAATAATCATAGTCAGCAGGACGTGCAAGCTCCTGGGCTTCTTCGACCGAAGAGACAAAAGAATTCCATTCAATAACGGATTCTAAAACCTCAAAAACGTCTAATTTTTCCTGTTTTGCTTTGATCAAAGCTTGTCCGATGTTCGTAAAGTGTATAACTTTCTCATTCAGCTTTTTACCGTTCAGTTTCTGAATTTCCTCTTGAGCCTTACGACCTTTTGATAAGAGACTAAGTATTTGTCTGTCATGAATTTCAAAAGCTTTATCCGTCAAATCTTGATTAAGATGTAATAAATAGACGGTTAGTATTGAATATCGTTTATTTTCCTGAAAATCACGGAATGCATAAGGTTCATATCTTGAACCCAAGCGAGACAGCTGTAACAGGCGATTGCGGTGCAAATGATTAATTTGCACCGTTTCTAATTCCATTCCTCGTATGTATTCGAGTCGTTCTATTACTTTTAAAAAGGTTTCGGGTGAAGGATGTCCCGGTGGTTCTTTTAACCAATCCAATATCGTTTTATTGGATTCTGACGAATGCTGCAAGGTAATAATATCTTCAAGTTTTTCTTTTTGTTCATTTGTTAGGGATTGACTAACCGTGTTAAATAGCTTCTTTTCAGCCATTGCCCTTGCTTCCCACACTATTCTTTCAAGTGTAGTGATAGCAGGCAGTATGATTTTGTTTTTTCTTAGAAAATCTATGCATTCATGTAGTAGATGAATGGCATCACCATTTTCCAAAGCCAATTGATGTAGGTGCTTAAATGTCATTCTATATTCTTTCAGGCTTAATCACAGGGTTACTGCTCTAGTCCGTCAGATATATTACAATAAAAGGAAAATGGTTTAGCTTTGCTGCTTTTCTTAGTTATCTTGATGGTCTCTATGTTTGAAATTATACTATTAAAAAAACATGTAGATCAGAGGGAGAACCAGTGAAGAAAAATTGGAATGAAGAAGAGCTTTTAGCAAACTTTATGTTAATGCCAAATGAACTACATCTATCTATGGGGAATAAAACAGAAACGAACCGTTTGGGCTTTGCCGTGTTACTAAAGTATTTCCAACAGAAAGCTAGATTCCCTAGCCAAAAGCAAGACATCCCAAAAGTAGTGATCGAGTACATAGCGAAACAGCTTGATGTTTCGCATGATCAATTTGATGAATATAGTTGGGGTGGAAAAGAAAAGACTTATACCCGACATCGAAAAAATATAAGGGATTTTTTTGGATTTCAGGAGCTTACACGTACAGATAATGATCGTTTGGGACAATGGTTAGAAGAACAAGTTCAGTCTACACATGATACAGACTATTTAAAAAACCAAGCATACAGTCTCTTTCGTAAATGGAAAGTTGAACCTCCTTCTATTGGGAGCTTAAAGCGTATGATTGACTCTGCCATTGATACTTTTGAAAAGAGCTTATATAAAATGACATATCAGCAATTATCTGCTAAGACGTGCACTCGGTTAGATGCTTTACTTGAGTCCCATGCTGATGAGGATTCTGATGGAGAGGAAACCGACATTTTAACTTTTCGTCAACTATTATCTTCTCCTCGTAAACCAAGTGTAAATGCGATGGAGATGGAGGTTAAAAAACTGTTAGCTATACGACATCTCCAAATTCCTAATGGTTTGTTTCATCATATGACTCCAAAATTACTAAAGAAATATCGACTTCGTGCAGCTACTGAGACTGTAACGGAATTGCGAGCACATCCAGCACCCATTCGCTACACCTTACTTGCCATCTTATTTTGGCATCGTCATGCTGAAGTTATCGACTATTTAGCTGATCTGTTGGATGAAATCACTCTCAAGTTCGGAAATAAGGCCAAGAATACTACCCGTAAAGAAGCAGTAGAAGAGTTGGAAAGGGTTCAAGGGAAAAATAAACATATTATCAACTTATTAAAAGCGACGGTTAATCATCCAGATGGAATTATTCAAGATACTCTATATCCGATTGTAGGCGCTTCAACAATTCGGGATATTATTAAAGACATGACAAGAAATCACCGAGAATACAAAGAAAAAATCTATATAAAGATGCATTCTTCCTATCGGGGGCATTATCGGATTGCTTTCTGTAATATCTTAAAAAATCTTACGTTCAGATCTAATAATCAATCTCATCAACCTGTCATTGAAGCTCTTCAACTAATTCGAGAATATGGTGATAGTGGTCAACGTTTTTTTGCAGCTAATGACGAAGTTCCTATTGAAGGAGTGATCCAGCCCAAATGGAAGGATATCATTATTGAGACGGATAGTAAGGGAATGGAGAGGGTTAACCGAATCAATTATGAGATTGCTGTTTTACAAACACTTCGAACGCGCCTCCGGTGTTTTACCGTTAATATCAATAACATGTGTTGTATTATCGATTTTACGAGTACTGATGTTAGAATTTACTTTATCAAAAGATAATGTAGAACTGCCCCACATTTCATTAAATTCAACCTCATATATACCAGCTAGTTCTGGCCAATTGATTTCTACAACATGTTGTTGGTTACCATCTAAAATTCCTTGTTCCATATTCGTTTCAGAACCATAGGTCCTAAAATTACTCTCAATCCTTACTTCTTTATTAAAACAAGTATAAAATGATTCCTACTTCAAATACTAAAAAAAAAACTATTGAAGGATATGTTTCAAATGACACTCCATCTAAATAAA
>NZ_JBQAGB010000014.1:0-147762 GCF_051916145.1 Bacillus cereus group sp. MYBK245-2
GTATTAGGCACGCCGCCAGCGTTCATCCTGAGCCAGGATCAAACTCTCCAATAAAGTTAGTTTGTCTAGCATCTAAAATAAAAATTGACGTTTCACGTTGTTTGTTTCGTTTAGTTTTCAAAGTTCAACATCGCGTTTCAGCGACCTTTATAATATATCATAGTATATTATTTTCGTCAACAAGTTTTTTCGATAACTTGTATCTCTCATTTGCTGACTCTGCCTATTATATAGACTTTCTCTTCCCTATGCAAGTATTATTATAAAAAAATAAAGAGGGGAGATATCTCCCCTCTTATTCTTCTGAAGAAACCTCTTCGCTCGTTTCTTCCTCATCATCTTTTTGTGCTTTTGCTACTGTCGCTACCTCTTGTTCATCCTCTAATCGAATTAGACGAACACCTTGTGTATTACGTCCCATTTGAGAGATTTGATCAACTGGCATACGAATAATAACACCTGCCGCTGTAATTAACATGATATCTTCTTCACCTGTTACAGATTTAACAGCTACTAATTTACCGTTTTTATCTGTAATATTACAAGTCTTCAGACCTTTACCACCACGGCTTTGTAGACGGTATTCATCAATCGGCGTACGTTTTCCATAACCATTTTTCGTTACAATTAAAACATTTACATCCTCTTCGACAATTTCCATACCTACAACTTGATCCTCTTCACCTAATGTAATTGCTTTTACACCAGCCGCATTACGTCCCATAGAACGCACATCTTGCTCGTTAAAACGAATTAACATACCATTGCTTGTTCCTACAATAATATCCTTATCACCAGATGTTAAACGTACAGATATTACTTCATCCTCTTCACGAAGAGAGATTGCAATCAAACCATTTGTACGGATATTTGCAAATGATGAAAGTGGTGTTCTCTTAGAGATACCTTGTTTTGTTGTGAAGAATAAGAATTCATCGTCACCAAATTCACGAATTGGAATAATGGCGTTAATCCATTCCCCCTTATCTACACCTAATAGGTTAATAATAGGTATACCTTTCGCTGTACGACTATACTCTGGGATTTCATATCCTTTCGTACGGTATACTTTACCCTTATTAGTGAAGAATAGAATATGATCATGCGTAGAAGTAGTTAATAAATGCTCTACGAAATCATCATCATTTGTCCCCATTCCTTGCACACCACGTCCACCACGGTTCTGTGTTTTATACGTGGAAGCTGGTAACCTCTTAATATAACCATTATGAGTTAACGTAATGGCGATATTTTGTTCTGGAATCAAGTCTTCATCTTCAATAGACTCCATACCACCAATTGTAATTTCTGTGCGTCTCTTATCATTGAAGCGCTCTTTTACTTCCGTTAATTCTTCACGAATAATCTCAAGAACCTTTTCTTCATCTGCTAAGATTGCTTTTAATTCAGCGATTAACTTCATTAAGTCCTGATATTCTTGTTCAATCTTTTCGCGTTCTAAACCTGTTAAACGTTGCAAACGCATATCTAAAATAGCTTGCGCTTGTTTTTCACTTAAGCCGAAACGTTCCATTAAACCTTGCTTTGCAATTTCCGCTGTTTTCGAACTACGAATTAATGTAATAACTTCATCCAGATGGTCTAAGGCAATTCGTAATCCTTCTAAAATATGAGCACGCGCTTCTGCTTTTTCTAGTTCATAAGCTGTACGTCTACGAATTACTACCTTTTGATGTTCCAAGTAATGATATAAATTTTGTTTTAAGTTCAGTACTTGCGGCTCTCCATTTACAAGAGACAGCATGTTAATACCGAAACTTGTTTGAAGTGCTGTATGTTTATATAAGTTATTTAATAATACATTAGCATTGGCATCACGACGTACTTCCATAACAATACGCATACCATTTCGATCTGATTCATCACGTAAATCTGTAATACCTTCAATTTTCTTATCGCGAACTAATTCTGCAATTTTTTCAATTAATCGCGCCTTATTTACTTGATAAGGTAGTTCCGTTACGATAATAGATTGTTTGCCATTTGACTTCTCTTCAATTTCAACTTTAGCACGAAGTATAATAGAACCGCGTCCTGTTTCATAAGCTCTACGAATACCACTTCTTCCTAAAATTAAACCTGCCGTTGGGAAATCTGGTCCTGGAATGCACTCCATTAATTCTGCAATAGTAATATCGGGATTATGACTTAATGCCAATACGCCATCAATTACTTCGCCAAGTTGATGCGGCGGAATATTCGTTGCCATACCAACTGCAATACCTGTCGTACCATTTACTAGTAAGTTAGGAAAACGCGCTGGTAATACAATCGGCTCTCTTTCAGAACCATCGTAGTTATCTTGATAATCAATCGTATTTTTTGAAATATCTCGTATTAATTCCATAGAGATTTTAGACATTCTTGCTTCTGTATAACGCATTGCTGCCGCAGAATCTCCATCGACAGATCCAAAGTTACCATGCCCATCAACAAGCATATAACGTTGACTGAAATCTTGCGCCATACGTACCATTGTTTCATAAACAGCTGAATCACCATGAGGGTGATACTTACCGATTACTTCACCAACAATACGTGCTGATTTCTTATACGCTTTATCAGCCGTAATTCCTAAATCATTCATCGCATATAAAACCCTACGATGCACAGGTTTTAATCCATCACGAACATCTGGTAATGCACGAGATACGATAACACTCATTGCGTAATCTAAAAATGAGGTACGCATTTCATGACTAATATTAATTTCTCGAATTCGTGCTTGTTGTTGATTGTCTGACATCAACGAGCACCTCCTCTTACATTTCCGTTACACATACATTGATTTATATGTAGAAGACAGGAATACTCAGATTCCTGTCATTACTCATTTAAATATCAAGGTTTTTCACGTATTTTGCATTTTCTTGGATAAAGTTACGACGTGGCTCTACTTTATCCCCCATTAAAATTTCAAATGTTTCATCTGCTTCAATTGCATCTTGAAGGGAAACTTGAAGTAATGAACGCACTTCTGGGTCCATTGTCGTTTCCCAAAGCTGGGTTGGGTTCATTTCTCCTAAACCTTTGTAACGTTGGATACCAGGCTTAGGTTGAGCTGGTAATTCAGCTAAAATCTTTTCAAGCTCTTTTTCATTATAAGCATATTGAATTTTTTTACCTTGTTGTATTTTAAACAACGGTGGCTGTGCAATATAGATATAACCATGTTCAATAATTTGACGCATATAACGATAGAAGAACGTTAATAATAGGGTACGAATATGCGCACCATCTACGTCGGCATCCGTCATAATAATAACTTTATGATAACGAGCTTTCTCGATATCAAAATCGCCGCCAATGTTCGTACCAATTGCAGTAATAATTGTACGCACTTCATCGTTAGATAAAATTTTATCCAATCTTGCTTTTTCAACATTAATAATTTTACCTTTTAACGGTAAAATCGCTTGGAAGTGACGATCACGCCCTTGTTTTGCTGATCCACCGGCAGAGTCACCCTCTACAATGTAAATTTCACTAATTGCTGGATCTTTCGAAGAGCAATCTGCTAATTTACCAGGTAAACTTGAAACTTCTAATGCGCTCTTGCGGCGTGTCAATTCACGCGCTTTTTTCGCTGCAACACGTGCACGTGCTGCCATCGTACCTTTTTCTACGATTTTTCGTGCAACATTCGGGTTTTCTAGTAAGAACTTTTCAAATGCCTCTGAAAACACAGACTCTGTAATCGTTCTTGCTTCACTATTCCCAAGTTTCGTCTTCGTTTGTCCTTCAAATTGTGGGTTTGGATGTTTAATTGATACAATTGCAGTTAAACCTTCACGAACATCCTCACCCGTTAAGTTACTGTCTGCATCTTTTAAAATACTATTTTTACGTCCATAATCGTTAATCACACGAGTTAAAGCTGTTTTAAACCCTACTTCATGTGTTCCACCTTCATACGTATGAATGTTATTCGTAAATGAGTAAATATTATTTGTATATCCTTCGTTATACTGTAAGGAAACCTCAACTTGAATACCATCTTTTGATCCTTCTACATATACAGGTTCTTCATGGATTGGTTGTTTTGAGCGATTTAAATGCTCGACGTATGATTTAATTCCACCTTCATAATGGAATTCTTTCTTTTGCTTATGTTCACGTTTATCTTCAATTGTTAATTTAATATTACGATTTAAAAATGCTAATTCACGCATACGAGTTGCGAGCGTATCAAATTCGTATACTGTTGTTTCCTGAAAAATTTCTGGATCTGGTTTAAATCGAGTTATCGTTCCTGTTTGATCTGTGTCACCAATGACTTTTAAATCCGCAACCGGAATACCTCTTTCGTATTTTTGATAATGGATTTTACCTTCACGATGTACAAATACCTCTAGTTCTGTTGATAGGGCATTTACTACAGATGCCCCAACACCATGCAAACCACCAGAAACTTTATAACCGCCGCCGCCAAACTTACCACCAGCATGAAGAACGGTCATAATAACTTCTACAGCAGGACGTCCCATTTTTTCTTGTATACCAACTGGAATACCACGTCCATTATCCGTTACACGAATACTATTATCTTCTTCGATACTAACGTTAATTTCATCACAGTACCCTGCAAGTGCCTCATCAATACTATTATCGACGATTTCCCATACAAGATGGTGAAGTCCTTTTCCGCTTGTAGATCCAATATACATACCAGGGCGTTTTCGAACTGCTTCTAGTCCTTCAAGTACCTGTATTTGACTTTCATCATATGAATTTTCTTGCATTTGCTTTTGTTCCATTGACACAAAGATCACCTACTTTTCCATTTAAACAGGGATTACGCCCTATCTATTTCACAATCTACCGTGCCGTTCGTTACATGAATTGTTTTCGCTTCTTTTAATGTTTCGTGTTCAATTCCGTCGACACTCGTCGTTGTCACAAATGTTTGCACTTTTCCTTGAATTGTATTTAACAGATGCGATTGACGATAATCATCTAATTCTGATAATACATCATCTAATAGAAGAATCGGATATTCTTTAACTTCTGAGTAAATCAATTCAATTTCAGCTAATTTTAGGGACAGTGCGGTCGTTCGTTGTTGTCCTTGCGAACCAAAGACTTGAACATTTTTACTATTAACGAAGAATTGTAAATCATCACGATGAGGACCAATTAAAGTCGTACCACGGAAAATTTCACGTTGTTTCACGGATTGAAAACTTTCATAGTATACTTCTTTTATTTTCGACAAATCCATTGATTCTGATACATCTACACTCGGTTTATAGACAATTTCTAATTCTTCTAACCCACGGCTTATACCACGATGAATTGGAGCTGCCCATTCTTGTAGTAAATGCAAAAATTCAAAGCGTTTTTGCAAAATTTTTGTACCATGCTCAATAAGTTGAAGTGTAAATACATCCAACATCGTTTCCTCATTCTTACTATTCCCTTGCATCTTTTTTAGCAAGTGATTTCGTTGTGTGAGCACCTTTTGATATTGACTCAGTTCATACAAATAGACCGGAGCTATTTGGCCTAATTCCATATCTAAAAAGCGTCTTCTTACTTGAGGGCTTCCTTTTACAAGATTTAAATCTTCTGGGGCAAACATGACAACATTCATCACGCCAATATATTGACTCAATTTTTGTTGTTCAAGTTGATTTAATTTTGCCTTTTTACCTTTTTTCGAGATATTTAATTCCAAAGACAAAGAACTATTTCTCTTTTGTAGCTTTCCTTTAATTTGACCGAAATCTTCATCCCAACGGATAAGCTCGCGATCATTAGAGGTTCTATGAGATTTCGCCATCGCTAAAACATAAATAGCTTCCATCAAATTCGTTTTCCCTTGCGCATTCTCGCCGATAATTACATTTACCTTATCTTCAAAGGAAAGCTCTAACTTTTCATAATTGCGATAGTTTTTTAATTGTATTTCTGAAATAAACAAAGGGCTCCCCCTTTATGACTGAACTTGGAAACTTCCGCTTCCTGGAATTTCAATAATATCGTTCGCATATAGTTTGCGACCTCTTCTATTTTCAAGTTCTTGATTCACGTACACTTCATATTCTTGTAAAAACCATTTTACAGCGCCACCTGTATCAATTACATCGGCTAACTTTAAAAATTGCCCTAGTGTAATATACTCTGTTGAAATTTTAATACGTTTCATAAAATCGCTCACTTTCTGAAAGTGTTCATTCTTTCATTGTACTAAATAAACTAGCATTAGGAAAGTAATACCCAAAAATCAAATAAGGGCTACTAGCATCTGAAAACTAGCAACCCTTATTTCTTACTTAGTAAGTACGAACCGGTAAAATTAATTGAATAATGGATTCATCATTTACTGTACGAATTAAGAATGGTCTCATTGCTCCAGTAAAGCTAATCTTAATTTCAGTACTATCTAATGCTTTTAGTGCATCCATCATATATTTTGCACTAAAAGATATTTTTAACTCTTCCCCATCTACTTTTTCACATTGAACTTCTTCTACTACTTTTCCGATTTCTGGTGAATTCGAGGAAATTTCTAGCATTGCCTGCTCTAAAGTTGATAATTTTACAACATTATTACGACCATCTCTTGCTAAAAGAGATGCACGATCAATTGCTTGTAAAAATTCTTTTGTATTTACAAAAATATCTGTTTTGCTCTCCGCTGGAATTAAGCGAGTTGTATCAGGGTAATTTCCTTCTAACAATCTTGAGAAGAATAATAAATGTTTTGTACGGAATAATACTTGATACTCCGTAATAACGATATCTACCATTTCTTCAGACTCATCTAGAATTTTACTTAATTCATTTAAACTTTTTCCTGGAATAACAACATTTGCTTGGAACTCATCTGCAATGCCTTCGATTTTCGCTTTTCGAAGAGCTAGTCTGTGACTATCTGTAGCAATGCCAGTTAGTTCGCTGTTATATACCTTCCAGTTTACACCTGTCAAGATTGGTCTTGTTTCAGAAGTGGAAACTGCAAATACAGTTTGTCTAATCATATGTTTAAGTAAATCCGTTGGAATCTTAAAAACATGATGTTCTTCAATTTGTGGTAACAATGGATATTCTGCAGAATCTAAACCATTTAAATTAAACTCTGATTTTCCAGAAGTTATTTTTGTCATCAAATGATTTTCCACAGAAATTTCTACAGTTTCTTTAGGCAATTTTTTTACAATTTCACTAAAATATTTAGCCTGTAAAACAATACTTCCTGATTGTTTCACTTCTACGATTTCTTTTCCATTCTCTTCAACTGGAATGAAAGATTCAATCGAAATATCAGCATCACTTCCTGTTAATGTAACTCCTTCTTCCGTAGCGACAACTTTAATCCCCGTAAGAATCGGAATTGTTGTACGAGAAGAAACTGCCTTCATTACATCTTGTACACTTCTTACAAGATAGTCTTTTTGTATTGTAAAACGCATAAAGAAAAACCTCCGGTAAGTATAAGATTTTATTTAATTAATAAAGATAAAAAATAGTAGTAATAGTAATAGGGCTTGTGGATATGTGGATAACCCCGTTAAAGGATGTAAAAACAGTCTATCTACATGTGGATAGACTGTGCGTAAAACAAGGAAAGTTATTCACACTATTCAGCTACTACTTTAAAATATCGTTAATTTCTTCAACTTGCTTTTGTAATTGCGTGTCCGTCTTAAGTAGCTTAGAAATTTTTTCATGAGCATGGATAACGGTTGTATGATCGCGTCCACCGAATTCTTCACCTATTTTAGGTAAGGAGGAGTCTGTCAGTTCACGTGATAAATACATTGCAATTTGGCGAGGAAAGGCAACTGATTTCGTTCGCTTTTTCGCCTTGAAATCTTCCAATTTTACTTGATAAACATCTCCGACAGCTTTTTGAATATCATAAATGGAGATAATTTTTGGTTTAGAATTTGGAATAATATCTTTAAGTGCTTCAGCTGCTAAATCAGCATTAATATCTTTATTAATTAAAGATGAATAAGCTACAACTCGGATGAGTGCACCTTCTAGTTCACGAATATTTGAATCGATTTGATTTGCAATATAAAGCATGACCTCATTTGGTATATCAAGTCCTTCAGCCTTTGCTTTTTTGCGCAAAATTGCAATTCGTGTTTCTAAATCTGGTGGCGTAATATCCGTAATGAGTCCCCATTCAAAGCGAGAACGAAGACGATCTTCTAAAGTTGGAATTTCTTTTGGTGGCCGATCACTGGAAATTACAATTTGTTTACTTTCTTCGTGTAATGCATTGAATGTATGGAAAAACTCTTCTTGAGTTTGTTCTTTTCCCGCTAAAAATTGAATATCATCTATCAATAAAACATCTACATTGCGGTATTTATTACGAAAATCGACTGCTTTATTATCACGAATAGAATTAATAAATTCATTTGTAAATTTTTCTGATGATAAATATACAACTTTGGCATTTGGGTTATGTTCAATTACATAATGACCAATTGCATGCATTAAATGGGTCTTTCCAAGTCCAACTCCCCCATAAATAAAGAGGGGATTATATGCTTTAGCTGGCGCTTCGGCTACGGCCAATGAAGCAGCGTGAGCAAAACGGTTACCAGAGCCAATAACAAACGTATCAAACGTATATTTTGGATTTAGCATACTCTGTGGTAAATGATTAGAATCATCTTGTGCTGAATTCGGTTTAGAAGGAGGAAGATCGATCTCCTCTTCAGCTTGACTTTGGGGAATAATAAAGCGAATAGCTAGTTTTGCCCCTGTTAAATCATAAAGTGTTTCCGAAATTAGCTCTGAATAATGAGATTCTAGCCAATCGCGGGCGAATTCATTTGGAGCCGTAATTGTTAATACATCTTTCTTTAAATTATGTGCGGTCGTTGATTTTAACCATGTTTCATAGCTTGGTTTACTGACCTTTTTTTCTAGTTCTTTTAAGGCGCTGTTCCATAAATCAGAGATGTTTTCCAAAGGTGTCCCTCCTTTACTAAGATGGTAAAAGAATAAGGTTGCGCAACAAATGTACAACCTAAATAAATATAAAATGTATATTTATACGAAACGTATTTTAAAACCTAAAAACGTCGTTTGTATATGAGATAGGGTTTTCGACAAAAAAAGCGAATGTGGATAATCATTTACCCACATGTGATTAAAACTGTCCACATGTTATGCACAAATTGTGGATAAGATAAAGATGTGGAAAACTTATTCAAAGTGAAAACACAACTATAATATCAAAAAAAAGTAGCTATAGCAATGAAATTAAGAAAGTTATCCACAAAATCAATACCTTGTGGAATAAACTTGTCCACAACACGATATACTGTGTAAAAGTACGAAAAGAGTTTGTGGATATAAAAAACAAGAAAAATTATTTATCCACAAGGAAATATAGCGTCTGTGAAAAAGTATGTGAATAGGTTCAAAATGAATATTTGATGAAAATTTCTAGAACCATTGACATTTTCCTAGTTGATTAACTATAATTTATAAGACTGTCTTTAACAGATATTCCTCAGGGAGGTGTCATATAATGAAAAGAACTTACCAACCAAATAAACGTAAGCGCAGCAAAGTACATGGTTTCCGCAGCCGTATGAGCACAGCGAACGGACGTAAAGTGCTAGCAGCTCGTCGTCGTAAAGGAAGAAAAGTATTATCTGCGTAGACCACTGATCGTTCAGTGGTCTTTTTTTCTAATAATAGTGAATTTCCGCTGATGAACTACAGGAGTGTCAATTGATATGAAGAAAAAACATCGTATAAAAAAGAATGATGAATTCCAGACGGTTTTTCAAAAAGGAAAATCGAATGCAAATCGTCAATTTGTTGTCTATCAACTAGATAAAGAAGAACAGCCAAACTTTCGTATTGGCCTATCTGTCAGCAAGAAAATAGGAAATGCAGTAGTGCGTAATCGAATTAAACGTATGATTCGCCAGTCGATCACAGAATTAAAAGATGAGATAGATTCTGGAAAAGATTTTGTTATAATAGCAAGGAAGCCTTGTGCAGAGATGACATATGAAGAATTGAAGAAAAGCTTAATTCATGTCTTTAAACGCTCTGGTATGAAAAGAATAAAAAAGTAGCGTAAGGAAATGAATTACACTATATACATACCGAAACAAGGAGGAGCAGGCTTTGAAAAAGAAAATAGGTTTACTAGCCATGGTTATTGCATTAATGGCAATTGCTACTGGCTGTAGTGAAGTCAATCAGCCGATTACACCGAAAAGTACTGGAATTTGGAATGAATATTTCGTATACCCGCTTTCTCAGTTAATTACGTATTTTGCCAACTTATTTGGTAGTAATTACGGTTTAGCAATCGTTGTTACAACTCTTATCATTCGTTTTGCATTATTACCGTTAATGATTAAACAAACGAAGAGTACGAAAGCAATGCAATCGTTACAACCAGAAATGGTGAAGTTAAAAGAGAAATATAGTTCTAAAGATCAAGCGACACAGCAAAAATTACAACAGGAAATGATGCAGTTATATCAAAAAAATGGTGTAAATCCATTAGCCGGTTGTTTACCAATCTTCATTCAAATGCCAATTCTATTCGCTTTTTATCATGCGATTATGAGAACGGCTGAAATTAAGCAGCATAGTTTCTTATGGTTTGATTTGGGACATGCAGATCCGTACTATATCTTACCGATTGTTGCGGCAATTACGACATTTATTCAGCAAAAGCTTGCAATGGCAGGAACTGCTGGCCAAAACCCGCAAATGGCAATGATGATTTGGCTTATGCCTATCATGATTTTAATCTTTGCAATTAACTTCCCGGCTGCATTATCACTTTACTGGGTTGTTGGTAATATCTTTGGTATTGCTCAAATGTATTTTATCAAAGGACCAGAAATTAAGGCTAGTAAGGCTGAGGGATCAGGCAAGTGAGTATAATCACTGCTAAAGGTCATACAGTCGAGCTGGCAGTAGAGGATGCTTTAAGACAATTAAATGCTTCAAAAGACCGAGTAGATATAAATATTATCGATGAGGGTAAGAGAGGGTTCTTAGGTTTATTTGGAAACCGACCTGCAGTAGTAGAAGTTGTATTGAAGAAAGATCCAATTCAAGAATGTGAAGAATATTTAAAAAATGTTATTCACGATATGGGTGTGGAAGCTGAGATTAGTAAAATTGTAAAAGGACGCGAAGTTGAATTTACAATTTACGGCGAAAATGTAGGTGTTTTGATTGGAAAGAGAGGAAACACCTTGAATTCTTTACAGTATTTAACAAAACTTGTGGCGAATCGTAATAAGAAGCAGTACATTGGTATCACACTAGATGTGGAAAATTATCGTAGTAAAAGAAAAGCTACGTTAGAAGCACTTTCTTATCGATTAGCAAAACAAGTAGTAAGTACGAAAAAAAGAGTTGTGTTGGAGCCTATGCCATCTTTTGAACGAAAGATTATCCACCAAGCATTATCTAATCATCAAAATATCATTACAACTTCTGAAGGAAAAGAACCACATCGACATGTTGTAATATCTTCCAAGTGACCGGTTACTCAATTGAGTGCCGGTTTTTTTGAGGGGAAAATAGGTGTGGATAACTAAAAAACACTAAACTTATCCACTGTGAATAAGTTTAGTGTTTTTTACATGAGGACATAATAAAATGAGTTATTATTCTTTTGTAGATAGGTTCGTTATGGTATTCTAATAATTTAGTGAAGAAAATAATCATGTTGAAATAGAGATAAATAAGCAAGTGAGGTGAAAGGACATGGAATTTGATACAATTGCCGCGATTTCCACAGCGCTTGGAGAGGGTGCAATTGCCATTGTTCGAGTAAGTGGGGATGATGCGGTTGAAAAAGTTAATCGTATTTTTAAAGGGAAGGATTTAACAGAGGTTCCTTCTCACACAATTCATTATGGTCATATTGTTGATTTAGATACAAATCAGGTTATTGAAGAAGTAATGGTGTCTATTATGCGTGCACCAAGAACTTTTACACGTGAAAATATAGTAGAAATTAACTGTCATGGTGGACTTGTTTCAGTAAATAAAGTATTGCAGCTTATTTTAGCGCAAGGAGTACGATTAGCGGAACCTGGTGAATTTACAAAACGTGCTTTTTTAAATGGCCGTATTGATTTATCACAAGCAGAAGCTGTTATGGACTTAATCCGTGCAAAAACAGATCGTGCAATGAATGTAGCGATTAATCAAATGGAAGGACGATTATCTAAATTAATCGGCCGTTTGCGTCAGGACATATTAGAAACGTTAGCTCATGTTGAGGTAAACATAGATTACCCTGAATATGATGACGTGGAAGAAATGACACATAATATTTTAATTGAGAAAGCTACACATGTTCGTGCTGAAATTGCAAAAATATTAGAAACATCGAAGCAAGGAAAGATTTTACGTGAAGGTATTGCTACTGCAATCATCGGTAGACCTAATGTTGGGAAATCATCGCTATTAAATAGTCTCGTTCAGGAGAAAAAGGCAATTGTAACTGATATTGCAGGAACAACTCGTGATGTTATTGAAGAGTACGTTAATGTGCGTGGTGTACCACTTAAACTTATAGATACAGCCGGAATTCGTGAAACAGAAGATGTTGTTGAACGAATTGGTGTAGAGCGTTCAAAAGAAATGATGAGTCAAGCTGATTTAGTGTTAGTTGTCGTTAATTATAGTGAAGCTTTAACGAATGAGGATGAAGATCTATTCCGTGCCGTACAAGGAAAAGATTTCATTGTTATTGTAAATAAGACAGATTTACCGCAAGCAATTGATATGGAACGTGTTATAGAATTGGCAGCGGGGAATCGTGTTATTACAACGTCGTTAATTGAGGAACAGGGAATAGATGAGCTTGAAACGGCAATCGCTGATTTATTCTTTGAAGGAACAATTGATTCTGCAGATGTAACATATGTTTCTAACGCGAGACATATTGGATTATTAACACAAGCAGGAAAAACAATTGGAGATGCAATTGAGGCGATAGAAAATGGTGTTCCAATTGATATGGTGCAGATTGATTTAACAAGAACGTGGGAAATACTTGGTGAAATTACTGGTGACACCGTTCATGAAAGCTTAATTGACCAGTTGTTCTCTCAATTTTGTTTAGGAAAATAATATAGTGATGTTTCAGAAAGATAGAGATTATTAGGAGGAATAAACAATGGGATACAATGCCGGTTCATACGATGTCATAGTAATCGGTGCAGGTCATGCAGGATGTGAAGCTGGTCTTGCGGCAGCACGAATGGGCTCCAAAACATTAATGTTAACAATTAACTTAGATATGGTAGCGTTTATGCCATGTAACCCTTCTGTTGGTGGACCAGCAAAAGGGATTGTTGTTCGTGAAATTGATGCATTAGGCGGAGAAATGGGACGCAACATTGATAAAACGCATATTCAAATGCGTATGTTAAATACAGGTAAAGGGCCAGCTGTACGTGCACTTCGAGCACAAGCAGATAAGTTCTCTTACCAGCATGAATTAAAGAAAACAATTGAAGAAACACCAAACTTAACGTTATTCCAAGGAATGGTAGAGCGTTTAATCGTTGAAGACGGCGAATGTAAAGGGGTAATTACGCAAGCTGGTGCTGAATATACAGCAAAGACAGTCGTAATTACGACTGGAACGTTTTTACGTGGTGAGATTATTATGGGAGATTTAAAATATTCGAGTGGTCCAAATAATCAACAACCATCTATTACCTTATCGGAACATTTAGAGGAGCTTGGATTTGATCTTGTTAGATTTAAAACAGGTACACCTCCGCGCGTAAATAGTAATACGATTGATTACAGTAAAACAGAAATTCAGCCAGGCGATGATAAGCCACGAGCTTTCTCTTTTGAAACGACAAAGTTTATTATGGATCAAATTCCATGTTGGTTAACGTATACAAGTACGGAAACACATCGTTTAATAGATGAAAACCTACATCGCTCAGCTATGTATTCTGGTATGATTAAGGGAACAGGTCCTAGATATTGTCCTTCAATTGAAGACAAGGTAGTAAGGTTTAATGATAAACCACGTCATCAAATTTTCTTAGAGCCAGAAGGACGTAACACACAAGAAGTGTACGTACAAGGTTTATCCACAAGCTTACCAGAAGACGTACAGCGTGATATGCTTAGAACAATCCCTGGTCTAGAAAATGTTGAAATGATGCGTACAGGTTATGCAATTGAATATGATGCAATTGTGCCAACGCAACTATGGCCAACACTTGAAACGAAAAAAATTAAAAATTTATATACAGCAGGACAAATTAATGGAACTTCTGGTTACGAAGAGGCGGCAGGACAAGGGCTTATGGCCGGAATTAATGCAGCATGTCGTTCTTTAGGTAAAAAAGAAGTTATTTTAGGTCGTGAGGATGCTTATATTGGTGTCTTAATTGATGATCTTGTAACGAAAGGGACGAATGAACCATATCGTTTATTAACGTCTCGTGCAGAGTATCGTCTATTATTACGCCATGATAATGCGGATCTTCGTTTAACTGAAATTGGTCATGAAATTGGATTAATTAAAGAAGAACGCTATGAGCGATTTACAAATAAAAAATTACAAATTGAACAGGAAAAGGAACGTTTAAGTAGCATTATTATTAAACCACGTCCTGAAGTTCAAGAATTAATTCGCAATATTGGTGGAAGTGAATTGAAAGATGGAATACGTGCAAGTGACTTATTACGTCGTCCAGAGATGACATATGAGCATATCCATCTTTTAGTACCAAGTGAAGTAGAATTAAGTGATGAAGTTACAGAACAAGTTGAAATTCAGATTAAGTACGAAGGATATATCGAAAAATCTTTACAGCAAGTAGAGCGTATGAAGAAGATGGAAAGCAAAAAAATTCCTGTCGATATTGATTATGATGCGATTTCTAGCCTTGCATCAGAAGCTAGACAGAAATTGAAAGATGTTCGTCCACTTTCAGTGGGGCAGGCTTCACGTATATCGGGCGTAAATCCAGCGGACATTTCCATTTTACTTGTGTATATTGAACAAGGAAAAATTGCGCGAGTATCGAACCAATAAATAGTAAGGAGATATTGTTAGATGAACATAGAACAATTTCAATCTATGCTAGAAGAGAAGGGTATCATCCTCTCTTCTAGACAGTTAGAGCAGTTCGAAATCTACTTCGAAACATTAGTAGAGTGGAATGAAAAAATGAACTTAACGGCTATTACGGAAAAAGAGGAAGTATATTTAAAACACTTTTTTGATTCTATTACAGCTGCTTTTTATTACGATTTTTCAAAACCATTCTCAATTTGTGATGTTGGCGCAGGAGCTGGATTCCCGAGTATTCCTTTAAAAATCTGTTTCCCGCATTTAAAAGTGACGATTGTAGATTCATTGCAAAAACGTATTAATTTCTTAAATCATTTAGCACAAAAGTTGGAATTGAGTGACGTCGCGTTTTGTCATGATCGTGCTGAAACATTTGGAAAAAAAGAAGGTGTACGTGAAGCGTACGACATTGTAATGGCACGTGCAGTCGCGCGTCTTTCAGTATTAAGTGAGCTATGTTTACCACTTGTAAAAGTTGGAGGAACATTCATTGCAATGAAAGGTGCTGCAGCAAACGAAGAAATTGAAAATGGCAAGTATGCTTTAGAGGTGCTAGGCGGGGATTTAAAAGAAATGTCTACGTTCCAATTACCGTTTGAAGAAAGTGAACGTAATATTTTATTAATCGAGAAAAAGCGCAAGACACCAAAGAAATATCCACGCAAACCGGGAACACCCAATAAATTACCTATTGAAAAATAAATCTTATTAGACGTAAGATTAAATTATATAAATGAAAACGTAAATGTTTCATAGGAAACATTTTATGGAGAATAGTCAATAGGCCTAAAGGTGGTGGAATATGTATGAAAAATACGTTTTCTCGTTTATTTGGCTTTGGAGATAAAGAGAGCGAATTCGAATTACAAGACGAAAGCCATGAAGAAATAGATAAAAAGGTATATGAAGAAATACAAGAAATTCCGATAGTAAATATTACCCCTAACCGTTATCAACCACGAACAGTTTTTGATGACGCGCGTATTGAGGAACTAGCATTAACGATTCGTACACACGGACTTATTCAGCCAATTGTTGTGAGGCAATATGAGGATGATAAGTACGAGATTATTGCTGGAGAAAGGCGTTTCCGTGCAGCAACAAAGTTAGGGTGGGAAAAGGTTCCTGCAATTATAAAAAACTTAAATGATACAGAAACAGCTTCTGTGGCTTTAATTGAAAATTTGCAACGTGAGGAACTAACAGCAATCGAGGAAGCTGTGGCATATCAAAAGCTAATTGAGTTACATAATTTAACGCAAGAAGCATTGGCACAAAGACTCGGAAAAGGACAATCCACAATCGCAAATAAGTTGCGATTGTTAAAGTTGCCTGAAGAAATAAAAAATGCGTTATTAGAAAAAAGTATTACAGAACGCCATGCCCGTGCGCTCATCCCTTTAAAGAATGAGGAATTACAACTGAAGGTTTTACAGGAAATTGTGGAGAAACAACTGAATGTAAAGCAAACAGAGGAACGAATTGCGAAATTACTAGAGGAAGCAAAACCGAAGCGTAAGGCAAAGCAAAAAGCAGTAAGTCGAGATACGAGAATTGCCATGAATACAATTAGGCAGTCATTACAAATGGTTGCTGACAGTGGTTTAAATGTTAATTCTGAGGAAGAAGAGTTTGACGAGTACTATCAAATTACAATTCAAATTCCGAAGAAAAAATAATAATGGCGTGTTAGAGACCTGATCCTATTGGATAGGTCTCTTTTACTATATTTTCTTGTTAGATGAAGAAGGAGTTTACAAATAAATTTTGAAGTTTAATAAGGACGTAAAAGAAAAACTTTTATTTCATGTTACAATAAACGTAATTGTTACTAGAATAAGATAGAAAGGTTGAAAGTAGGTGACATCATGGGAAAAATCATTGCTATAGCCAATCAAAAGGGTGGCGTTGGAAAAACAACAACATCTGTTAATTTAGGGGCTGGATTGGCACAAGTAGGTAAAAAGGTCCTTCTTGTAGATATTGATGCTCAAGGAAATGCAACGACGGGTGTGGGAATTGAAAAATCCGAATTAGATCAATGTATTTACAATGTTCTTGTGGAAGATGCAGATGTTCAAGGGGTTATACAGAAAACCGCAACTGAAAACTTAGATGTTCTACCCGCTACAATTCAATTAGCAGGTGCTGAAATTGAATTGGTACCGACTATTTCCCGGGAAGTACGTTTGCAAAGGGCATTACAGCCAGTTCGTGATGAATATGATTATATTATTATCGACTGTCCCCCGTCCTTAGGGTTATTAACGATTAATGCATTAACTGCAGCAGATTCTGTTATTATTCCTGTTCAATGCGAATATTACGCACTAGAAGGGTTAAGTCAGCTATTAAATACAGTTCGACTTGTGCAAAAGCACTTAAATAAAAATCTAGCAATTCAAGGCGTATTGCTAACAATGTTAGATGCCCGTACAAATTTAGGGATTCAGGTTATAGATGAAGTGAAAAAATACTTTAGAGATAAAGTATACCGTTCGATTATCCCTCGTAATGTTCGTTTGAGTGAAGCACCAAGTCATGGGAAACCAATTATGCAGTATGACGCTAAATCAAGAGGGGCAGAAGTATATATAGATTTAGCAGAGGAAGTGATTGCAGGTGGCTAAAGGATTAGGAAGAGGAATCAATGTGTTTTTTCCTGATTTAGATGCGAAAGAAGAAGAGACAATTCAGGAGATTACGATAACTGAATTAAGACCGAATCCATATCAACCACGTAAACACTTTAATAAAGAGGCGATTCAGGAATTATCGGCCTCTATTAAAGAGCACGGCATATTACAACCATTAATTGCTAGAAAGAGTATTAAAGGATATGAAATTGTTGCAGGTGAAAGAAGATATCGTGCTGCTAAAGAGGCGGGACTCGAAAAAGTACCTGCCGTTGTAAGACAATTAAATGAGCAGCAAATGATGGAGTTTGCATTGCTTGAAAACTTACAACGAGAAGATTTAAATCCAATGGAAGAAGCAATGGCATATCAAATGTTAATGAATGAGCTAAATGTGACGCAAGAACAATTAGCAAAACGTCTTGGTAAGAGTAGACCTTACATTGCAAACTATACGCGGTTATTGAGCCTCCCTTCTTTTGTTCAAGATATGATTGCAAATGGTCAACTTTCAATGGCTCATGGGAGAACCTTGCTTACGATAAAAGATGAAGAACAATTGAAAGCTTTATTGAAACGAATTGAAAAAGAAGGATTAAATGTTCGTCAATTAGAGAAAATTGTTCAGGAGATCAATCAACGCGTTTCACGTGAAACAAAACAAGTGAAAAAAGAAAGAAATATATTTTTCGTAGAACGCGAAACATTCTTAAGAGAAAAGTTTGGCACAGATGTAAAAATTAAAGAAACAAAAAAAGAAAAAGGTAAAATCGAAATTGAATTTTTCAATAAAGAAGATTTAAATCGTATTTTAGAATTATTAGCGCAGCAAAACTAAAAAGCAAACCATCTTATTATTTATAGATGGTTTGCTTTTTTTAATACAGATAATTTTTGGTCTGTTTCTTTTATGCTTTGTGCAATTACATCAGCCATTTTCATAACTAAACTTAATCTTGTATTTTGCAGGACGAAAAATTCCATAAAACCATTTAGATTTACGATGCCATGAATATGTAAATCACCAACTGCCGGTAATTTCTTATTCATCGCAGCTCCAGGTTTACTAGGTCCCATTCCGGTAGTGATGGAACCAATACTTTGAGACTTTCCTAAACAGGCATCCACTGCAATTATAAATGAAGCAGGATTATCTTTCTGTATATTCTGAATTTTTTCTTCTAAGTTTAGCGCATGTACTGGATCATCTAGTGTGCCGAACACTTGGAAGTTTGTAATTTCTACTTGTTCTAGTTTCGTACCGACTAACGGACCGAGTGCATCTCCTGTGGAACGATCTGTTCCGATACAAACGAGAATAATTGGTATATGAGTCTTAATAGGGATATGGGAAAGTAAGAAGTTACTAATTGTCTCGGAGGCTTCTAAATCTTGGTGCATAACATTTTGAGTTTCTTTTTCGAAAAAAGGTAAGCGAAAACTTCCAATATTCATGAAGCACCCATCCTTTTAATAAATTTTCAAAATATGTTATATGGTGAGTGAAATGGAAAACTATAAGTGCGTACTTGCTGTAAAATTTAAGTGAGAACGGAAATAATAGTACTAGTATATATATATTCGTTCCATTTTATACCTGTATGTAGGTTAACAAATGGAATTAAAGTCATAAAATTTTTTCAGCAATTAGGAGACTTCTGATACAATAAGAAGGATAACTAAAAAGAAATTTTGGCTGGAGAGGTAGAGGTACATGGATTTATTAACGAAGTGGTTTAATGCTACGAAACAGTATTTACTAGATGCTGATCGTTGGGCTCATATTGGAATTGCGACATTAAAAATATGTATCATTTTAACAATTGGTGCAATTGTAGTACGAATTGCAAGAGCGGTTGTACGGAATGCGTTTCGTATGGGAAGTCGTTCGCCAATTCAAATTTCAGAACGTCGTACAGTTACAGTAGCGAAGTTACTTGAAAATATTGTGGCATACGTTGTTATGTTTATTATGTTAATTGCGATTTTAGGTGTGTTTGATATTAATGCATCAGGTTTATTAGCCGGTGCAGGGGTAATTGGTTTGGCAGTCGGATTTGGTGCTCAAAGTTTAGTAAAAGATGTTATTACAGGGTTATTTATCTTGCTAGAAGATCAATTTTCAGTCGGTGACTACGTAAAAATTGGTCAGTTTGAAGGAGTCGTTTTAGAGATTGGACTTCGTACAACAAAAGTAAAAAGCTGGACAGGTGAAATTCATACTTTACCAAATGGAAGTATCATTCAAGTTACGAACTATTCAGTTAGTAATAGTGTAGCATTTGTTGATGTATCTATTTCGTATGAGGCTGACATAGCGAAAGCAGAGCAAGTCATTGAAGACTTATTACAAGAATTACCTGCAAAGTACGAAAAAATGGTAACAACACCGCAATTGTTAGGTGTACAAACATTAGCTGCTTCAGAAGTGATATTACGTGTTATTGCTGAAGTAGAGCCAATGCAACATGCAGTTATTGCAAGAGCACTTCGTAAAGAAATTAAAAATCGTCTAGATCTACATGGTATTGAAATTCCATATCCACGTATGGTTTTATATAATCGTGAAGAATTAGTGAGTGAAAAAGCAAATTAGTATGGAGAGGGGTTTGGAGAATGGAGCAAAAGCAGTATAACTTGTATGATGTTGTGGAAATGAAGAAAGCCCACCCATGTGGTGAGAATCGTTGGAAGATTATTCGTATGGGAATGGATATCCGCATTAAGTGCGAGGGATGTGACCATTCAGTAATGATTCCTCGAAGAGAGTTTGATCGTAAGGTAAAAAAAATACTTGTGAAGCACGAAGAATAGAGAGAAAGTAACAGTTGCAGTGGGTAGCTGTTACTTTTTTTCGTTTGGAGGAAACTTGTCATTTTTTTCGTTACTATCTATAATGATGAAAGATTGAGACATAGGAGTGAAAAATATGGGATTAACGGCTGGGATTGTTGGATTACCTAACGTAGGGAAGTCCACTTTATTTAATGCAATTACACAAGCAGGAGCAGAATCTGCAAACTATCCATTCTGTACAATTGATCCAAACGTAGGAATTGTAGAAGTACCAGATGAGCGTTTAAATAAATTAACGGAATTAGTAGAACCGAAAAAAACTGTTCCGACTGTATTTGAGTTTACTGATATTGCAGGTATCGTAAAAGGTGCTAGTAAAGGCGAAGGTTTAGGAAATAAATTCTTATCTCACATTCGCCAAGTAGATGCAATTTGCCAAGTTGTTCGTTGTTTTGAAGACGAAAATATTACGCACGTTTCAGGGAAAGTAGATCCAATTGATGATATTGAAACAATCAACCTAGAACTAATCTTAGCCGATTTAGAATCTGTTGATAAACGTATCGAACGTGTTGCGAAATTAGCAAGACAAAAAGATAAAGAAGCAGTATATGAGCATGAAATTTTAGTTCGTTTAAAAGAAGCTTTTGAAGAGGGAAAACCGGCTCGTACTGTTGAATTTACAGAAGAACAAATGAAGATTGTTAAAGGCCTTCATTTACTGACAACGAAAGAAATGTTATATGTAGCAAACGTAAGCGAGGACGATGTAATCGATCCTTCTGAAAACAAATATGTACAAATGGTAAAAGAATTTGCTGCGAATGAAAACTCTCAAGTAATCGTTGTATGTGCAAAGATCGAATCAGAAATCGCTGAGTTAGACGAAGAAGAGAAAAAGGTATTCCTTGAAGAACTAGGCATTGAAGAATCTGGTTTAGATCAATTAATTCGTGCTGCATATGATTTATTAGGACTTGCTACTTACTTCACAGCTGGTGTACAAGAAGTACGTGCATGGACATTCAAACAAGGTATGAAAGCACCACAATGTGCTGGTGTAATTCATACAGACTTTGAGCGTGGATTTATTCGTGCAGAAACAGTTTCTTACGAAGACTTAATGACAAATGGTTCTATGACAGCTGCAAAAGAAGCTGGTAAAGTTCGTTTAGAAGGAAAAGAGTATATCGTAAAAGACGGAGATGTTATGCACTTCCGTTTTAACGTTTAATTTAATATTTCCTAGGAAAAATAAAGATATGAGCTTGGCAAATATATTATATGTTTGCCAAGTTTTTTATGTATGGGTGAGTTGATTCATCTAACTTACTATGATATAATCTAAACTCGTGAGTAATTACTATAAATTAATTGCTCCTTGCCCATTATGGGCCGTTTAGACCAAAAGGAGGTGAAAGTGTAATGAGAAAGTACGAAATTATGTACATCATTCGTCCTGGCGTTGAAGAAGAAGCTCAAAAAGCTTTAGTTGAACGTTTTGCAGGTGTTTTAACAAACAATGGTGCAGAAATCATTAACACGAAAGAGTGGGGTAAGCGTCGTTTAGCTTACGAAATCAACGACTTACGTGAAGGTTTCTACATGATCTTAAACGTGAAATCTAACGCAGAAGCGATTAACGAATTCGACCGTTTAGCTAAGATCAACGAAGACATCCTTCGTCATATCGTTGTTAAAGAAGAAGAAAAATAATTGATATATAAGGGAGAGTGGTTCGATTGATGAATCGTGTTATCCTCGTTGGTCGTTTAACTAAGGACCCTGACTTACGTTACACGCCCAATGGTGTTGCAGTAGCTACTTTTACGTTAGCTGTGAATCGCGCATTTGCCAATCAACAAGGTGAGCGTGAAGCTGACTTTATTAATTGTGTAATATGGCGTAAACAAGCAGAAAACGTAGCAAATTATTTGAAAAAAGGTAGCTTAGCAGGCGTAGATGGACGTCTTCAAACTCGTAATTACGAGGGACAAGATGGTAAACGTGTATACGTAACAGAAGTTCTTGCGGAAAGCGTACAATTTTTAGAGCCGCGTAATGGCGGTGGGGAGCAACGCGGTTCATTTAATCAGCAACCATCAGGAGCTGGTTTCGGTAACCAAGGCTCTAACCCATTTGGTCAATCTAGTAATTCAGGTAACCAAGGTAACTCTGGATTTACGAAGAATGACGATCCATTTTCAAATGTAGGTCAACCGATCGACATTTCCGACGACGATTTACCGTTCTAATACAGTAAATTTGTTAGTTTTAACAAAGAATGGAGGGAAATAGACATGGCAGGACGCAAAGGTGGACGTGCGAAACGTCGTAAGGTGTGTTTCTTCACAGCTAACGGCATCACTCGCATCGATTATAAAGATGTTGATTTATTAAAACGTTTCGTTTCTGAGCGTGGTAAAATTTTACCTCGTCGTGTAACAGGAACAAGCGCAAAATACCAACGCAAACTTACAGTTGCAATTAAACGTGCTCGTCAAATGGCACTTTTACCATATGTTGGTGAATAATAGCGTATGAAATGCACAGTAGAGTCGGACTCTACTGTGCATTTTGCTATGCTTTTCTTTTTTGAAAGAGAGGTTAAAATGTGAGGCAAGCGAGATTTATTACTGAAGGAGCCGCGTTGTTGGCTATATATGTAATGTTATTGTTTATATCTATGTATGTTCCGATTTTAGGTACAGTTGTAACGTTTGCATTGCCGTTGCCATTTATATTGTTAACGATAAGATATAAATTATCGAATGCATTTGTAATTTTTACGGCTGCATTTTTAATTGTTGTTTTTGTAAGTCAGCCGATAGGTCTAGTAAAGACGGTCGTATTTGGGTTGATGGGTATTGTTTTAGGGTGCATGTATAAAAAACAAAGAAAGCCATTGGAGATTTTAATAACCGGTTCACTTGCATACTTAATCAGTATTATGCTCATTTATGTTGCCAGTATAAAGTTTTTTAACATAGATTTTATAAAGCAAATACAAAATATGTTTAATAAAAGCGTAGTGCAAAGTGAAAAGATAGCAAGTGTTGCTGGTATGCCGATTAGTAAAGAGCAAAAAGAGTTATTTGTACAAATGAATGATATATTACAAGTGGTATTCCCGAGTATACTTGTGATGGTTTCTGTATGTCTTTCTTGGATTACCATAATAATATCAGGTAGTGCTTTAAAAAAGCTAAAGCATGATGTTATACCTTGGCCTAAGTTCAAAGATATACAATTACCAAAGAGTATTGTTTGGTATTACGTTATATTTATTTTGCTATCAACTTTTATAAAAGTAGAACCGACATCATATTTACATATGGTATTTTCTAACCTATATGTCATATTTGCTTTATTACTAGTGCTGCAAGGCCTGACGTTTATCACTTTTCTAGCGCATAGCAAAGGTTTTACGAAAGGGGTTCCTATTATTAGTTTTATCGCCTGCATGTTTATTCCGATGCTGTTTCCTCTTGTGACAATCTTAGGTATAATTGATTTAGGGATTTCATTGCGTTCTAAAATAGGAGGATAAAATAATATTTCTTATACTATTTTAATCTGTTTAACTAACTGGAAGATAAGTTAGTTTTACTTTATAGGAGTTGTATACATGCCTGAATTTTATAAGAAACAGTGGTTTTTATATCCTGTTTACGTATTGGCATTTTTTGTGTTTGTGCTCATTTCAATTCTCTGTTATTTTCATTTACTAATGGGGATAGTCTCCTTCTTTATTTTTTGTATCGTCCTTTTTGTTGTTGTACGATTTGAACTTACTTTCCAAAAGAATTTTGAAAAACATACGACAGATATGATTACAAGGGTAAAGAAAGTGAGTAATGAGGCATTTAACCAGATGCCAATTGGTATTTTGTTATACAATAAGGATTATGGGATTGATTGGGCAAATCCTTATTTATCTTCATGTCTGGGGCAGCATGCATTGGCTGGATGGCACCTTTATGATGTATCAGAAACGTTACTTCTTTTTATTAAGGGAGAAACGTCCGATGATATAGTCTCTTTAAATAATCGAAAGTTTCGTGTCTTTGTAAGGAAAGAAGAAAAGTTAATTTATTTCTTTGATGTAACAGAACAAACAGAGATTGAAAAGATGTACGAGGATCAACGTACTGTTTTAGCTGTCATTTATTTAGATAATTATGATGAAGTTACACAAGGGTTGGATGATCAATTACGTACGAATATAACAAGTCTTGTAACATCAAGACTAAATGAGTGGGCCGTTAAGTATGGGGCATATTTAAAACGTGCATCTTCAGAAAGATTCTTCGTTGTGTTAAATGAAAGTATTTTAGCGCAGATGGAGAAAGGGAAATTTAGCATTTTAGATCAAGTACGTGAAGAAACATCTAAAAGGAATATACCACTTACATTAAGTGTAGGTGTTGGATCAGGTGATTTACCTTTATCCGAGCTTGGGGCAATGGCTCAATCAGGTTTAGATCTTGCGCTTGGGCGTGGTGGAGATCAAGTAGCTATTAAACAAGCGACAGGTAAAGTTAAGTTTTATGGTGGTAAGACAAATCCGGTGGAAAAACGTACTCGTGTACGTGCCAGAGTGATTTCGCATGCATTAAAGGATTTAGTATTAGAAAGTAGCAATGTCATTATAATGGGGCATAGGGCTCCTGATATGGACGCAATTGGTGCTGCGATTGGTATTTTAAAGGTAGCGCAATTAAATGAGCGCAAAGGATATATTGTGCTCGATGAAAATGATTCTGATAAGGGAATTAAGCGTTTAATGGATAAAGTGAAACAAAATGAAGAGTTATGGTCTCACTTTATTACACCAGAACAAGCGATGGAATTTGCAAATGATGATTCCTTACTTGTTGTTGTTGATACGCATAAACCTTCAATGGTGATGGAAGAAAAGCTGTTACGCAAAATTGAAAATGTAGTTGTGATTGACCATCATCGCCGAGGAGAAGACTTTATTGAGGATCCGTTGCTTGTTTACATGGAGCCATATGCTTCTTCTACGGCAGAGCTTGTTACGGAATTACTTGAATACCAACCGAAAAATTTAAAAATGACAATGTTAGAAGCAACAGCATTATTAGCAGGTATTATTGTTGATACGAAAAGCTTTACATTCCGGACAGGTGCTCGTACGTTTGATGCGGCTTCTTATTTACGCTCACACGGTGCAGATACTGTACTTGTACAAGAGCTTTTAAAAGAAGATATGAATCAGTATTTACGGGTTGCAAAAGCTATTAAAAATGCGTACATTTATACAAATGGAATTGCGATTGCAAAAGTTGATAGCGATGATTACTACGATCAAGTGCTTATTGCGCAATCAGCGGACACATTATTAACAATGACAGGAATTATTGCATCGTTTGTTATTGCAAAACGTGGCGAGAATTTCATTGGAATTAGCGGCAGGTCTTTAGGTGAAGTGAATGTGCAGCTAATTATGGAAAACTTAGGTGGTGGCGGGCATTTAACGAATGCAGCCACACAAATGAAAAATGTTACAGTAGATGAAGCTGAGGAGAAGCTTCGATTTGTTATTGATGACTATTTACAGGGAGGCACACAATCATGAAAGTAATTTTTCTAAAAGACGTAAAAGGTAAAGGGAAAAAAGGGGAAGTAAAAAACGTACCAGATGGTTATGCAAATAACTTCTTACTAAAACAAGGATTAGCTGCTGAAGCGACAAATAGCAGTATGAAAACTTTAGAAGCTCAAAAGCGCAAAGAAGAAAAAGATGCAGCAGCAGAGCTTGAAAATGCAAAACAATTAAAAGAAACGTTAGAGAAATTAACTGTAGAATTAAAGGCTAAATCTGGAGAAGGCGGCCGTCTATTCGGTTCAATCACAAGTAAACAAATCGTAGATGCAATGCAAAAATCTCACAATATTAAACTTGATAAGCGTAAATTTGAAATGGATGATGCAATTCGTGCGTTAGGCTATACAAACGTTACTGTGAAATTGCATCCGCAAGTAACAGCAACAGTAAAAGTTCATGTTAGTGAACAATAAAACTAAGTTAAGCAAGGAGGATTGCGTATGAGTGATGTAATGGCTGATCGTACCCCTCCGCATAATATAGAAGCTGAGCAGGCAGTCTTAGGTGCTATATTGATTGATCAGGATGCATTAACTTCAGCATCGGAACTGTTGGTACCTGACTCATTTTATCGAACGAAACATCAAAAGATTTTTGAAGTCATGCTTGGGCTATCTGATAAGGGGGAGCCAATTGACTTAGTAATGATGACGTCAGCGATGGCTGATCAAGGATTACTAGAAGAAGTTGGTGGGGTTTCTTACTTAGCAGAATTAGCAGAAGTTGTTCCGACTGCTGCTAACGTAGAGTATTATGCAAGAATCATCGCTGAAAAAGCACTGTTACGTCGTTTAATTCGAACGGCGACTCATATTGTGTCTGATGGATATGAGAGAGAAGATGATGTGGATGGTCTTTTAAATGAGGCTGAGAAAAAAATATTAGAAGTATCTCATCAGACGAATGCGAAAGCATTCCAAAATATTAAAGACGTTCTTGTAGATGCTTACGATAAAATCGAACTTTTGCATAATCAAAAAGGTGAAGTGACCGGGATACCGACTGGATTTACTGAATTAGATAAGATGACGGCAGGGTTCCAACGAAATGATTTAATCATCGTGGCGGCACGTCCTTCGGTAGGTAAAACGGCATTTTCATTAAATATCGCACAAAACGTAGCGACGAAAACGGATGAAAATGTAGCGATTTTTAGTCTAGAGATGGGTGCTGATCAGCTTGTTATGCGTATGCTTTGTGCAGAAGGGAATATTGATGCACAAAGACTTCGTACCGGATCGTTAACTTCTGATGATTGGGCGAAATTAACGATGGCAATGGGTAGCCTTTCTAATGCTGGTATTTATATTGATGATACGCCGGGGATTAAAGTAAATGAGATTCGAGCAAAATGTCGTAGATTAAAACAGGAACAGGGTCTTGGTATGATCTTGATTGACTACTTACAGCTTATTCAAGGAAGTGGGAAATCAGGAGAGAACCGTCAGCAGGAAGTATCTGAGATTTCTCGTACACTAAAAGGGATTGCGCGTGAATTACAAGTTCCTGTTATTGCCTTGTCACAGTTATCTCGTGGTGTAGAATCTCGTCAAGATAAACGTCCGATGATGTCTGATATTCGTGAATCGGGAAGTATCGAGCAGGATGCCGATATCGTAGCCTTTCTATATCGTGAAGATTACTATGACCGAGAAACGGAAAATAAAAATACGATTGAAATTATTATTGCAAAGCAGCGTAATGGTCCAGTAGGCTCAGTAGAGCTCGCATTCGTTAAAGAGTTCAATAAGTTCGTTAACTTAGAACGTCGCTTCGAAGATGGACATGCGCCGCCGGCATAACGATAGTATAAAAAAGAAACGCATTTCTTATAATAAGATGTGTTTCTTTTTTTTTATAGAAAAGATAAGGCTTTCATAGTGTGAAAATATAATTCTTACGAACGAAAAAGTTTTTTGGTAAAAAAATGTTCGTTTTTTGGTTGACTTCTTTTTCGGTTTTGGTACAATTATATTGTTTGAATAGATCGTTTGAAAATTGCGGAGGTGCTTTAATAATGTCTTCAGTAGTAGTTGTAGGAACACAATGGGGCGACGAAGGAAAAGGTAAAATCACTGATTTTCTTTCTGAGCATGCGGAAGTAGTTGCAAGATATCAAGGTGGAAATAACGCAGGACATACAATTGTTTTTGGCGGAGTTAAATATAAATTACACTTAATTCCATCTGGTATTTTCTATAAAGAGAAAATTTGTGTAATCGGAAACGGCTTAGTAGTAGATCCGAAAGCATTACTTGAAGAGTTAAAATACTTACACGATCGTGGTGTAAGTACTGATAATTTACGCGTAAGTAACCGTGCGCACGTTATTTTGCCTTATCACTTAAAACAAGATGAGTTAGAAGAAGCAAGTAAAGGTGATAACAAAATCGGTACAACGAAAAAAGGTATCGGTCCTGCATATATGGACAAAGCTGCTCGTATTGGTATTCGTATGGCTGATCTTTTAGACCGTGAAGCATTTAAAGAGAAGCTTGAGCGCAATTTAGCACAAAAAAATCGTTTGTTTGAAAAAATGTACGATACAGAAGGTTTCAGTGTAGAAGAAATCTTCGAAGAGTACTTCGAGTACGGACAACAAATCGCGCAATATGTGTGTGATACGTCTGTTGTATTAAATGATGCATTAGATAATAATCACCGTGTATTATTTGAAGGTGCACAAGGTGTTATGCTTGATATCGACCACGGTACGTATCCGTTTGTTACATCTTCTAACCCAATTGCTGGTGGTGTAACAGTTGGAACTGGAGTTGGTCCTGCAAAAGTTACTCGCGTTGTAGGTGTATGTAAAGCATATACAAGCCGTGTAGGTGATGGTCCATTCCCTACTGAGCTTCATGACGAAATTGGTCATCAAATTCGTGAAGTTGGTCGTGAGTATGGAACGACAACTGGTCGTCCACGCCGCGTAGGTTGGTTTGATAGCGTTGTTGTAAGACATGCGCGTCGTGTTAGTGGTTTAACAGATTTATCATTAAACTCTATCGACGTTCTAACTGGTATTCCAACTCTTAAAATTTGTGTTGCTTACAAATACAATGGCGAAGTTATCGATGAAGTTCCAGCAAACTTAAACATTTTAGCGAAATGTGAGCCTGTATACGAAGAGCTTCCAGGTTGGACAGAAGATATTACTGGTGTAAGATCATTAGACGAGCTTCCTGAGAATGCAAGAAAATACGTAGAACGTGTTTCTGAGTTAACAGGAATTCAATTATCTATGTTCTCAGTTGGACCAGATCGTAACCAAACGAATATCGTTCGTAACGTATACGAAGCTTAATTGATATTTTTAAGAAAAAACTCATGTCCGCATGAGTTTTTTCTTATTTTTTATAAAAAAATAAAAAAGGTATTGCAAAAAATAAATAAAACATGTTATGATACATCTTGTCGTCACGAAAATATGACGTTGGTGAGTATGAGCCATTAGCTCAGTTGGTAGAGCATCTGACTTTTAATCAGAGGGTCGAAGGTTCGAGTCCTTCATGGCTCACCATTTTATTTTTCGTGGCCCGTTGGTCAAGTGGTTAAGACACCGCCCTTTCACGGCGGTAACACGGGTTCGAATCCCGTACGGGTCATGTTTTTTTATGTTCATTTTTGGTCCCGTGGTGTAGTGGTTAACATGCCTGCCTGTCACGCAGGAGATCGCCGGTTCGACCCCGGTCGGGACCGCCACTTTTGTTTATACCACCATTAGTGGTTTTATATATAGTTTTGGCTCGGTAGCTCAGTCGGTAGAGCAGAGGACTGAAAATCCTCGTGTCGGCGGTTCGATTCCGTCCCGAGCCACTCTCAGGATATTAAGTGGGCCCACTTAATATCCTTTTTATTTGTGTAATTTTACAAAATTGAGTAGTTATTTTAAAATAGAATGAGGAGCCTCTAGCAGTTGAAGCTAGAGGTTTTTCTATAGATCGTATAGGATTCCGTGTAAAAGTGGATCATACATGAGTCTGTGAGAATAGAGGAGAAAGTACTTAAGCAAAAGATGCGGTCATATAGGGACATACTATGTAGACATCAATGTGTTTAGGGATATTGACCATATTTTTACCCCGCTATTTAATGGGCAGTAAGGCCTTCACCTTAAAATTCAGCGAAAGCAAAGAAGTTAGGTGGAGGGAGGGCTGCCCGTAAAAGCCCAATTGGTGAGGGCTGATTAAAGCTTCACTTTATAAGGAGGAAATAAACGATGATGGGAAAGAAAATTTTAGTAGTTGATGATGAAAAGCCGATTGCAGATATTTTGAAGTTCAACCTAGAAAAAGAAGGTTTTGAAATTGTAATGGCGCATGATGGTGATGAAGCAATTGAAAAAGCAACTGAAGAACAACCAGATATGGTTTTATTAGATATTATGCTACCAGGTAAGGATGGCTTAGAGGTTTGCCGTGAAATACGTAAAAGCTCAGAAATGCCGATTATTATGCTTACAGCGAAGGACTCTGAAATCGATAAAGTATTAGGACTTGAGCTTGGGGCAGATGATTATGTAACGAAGCCATTTAGTACGAGGGAATTACTTGCTCGCGTGAAGGCGAATTTACGTCGCCATCAGCAAGGTGGTGCGGCAGAAAAAGAAGAAAATACGGAAATGGTTATTGGACCAATTGTTATCAATCCAAATGCGTATAGTGTAACGAAACGTGAGGAAAATATTGAGCTTACACACCGTGAATTTGAGCTATTACATTATTTAGCAAAACATTTAGGACAAGTTATGACACGTGAACATTTATTGCAAACAGTTTGGGGTTATGACTATTTTGGAGATGTACGTACAGTGGATGTAACAGTACGTCGTCTACGTGAAAAAATCGAAGATAATCCAAGTCATCCTACATTAATTGTCACTAGACGTGGAGTAGGGTATTACTTGCGTGACCCAGAGCAGGAATAGTATATGAAGAAAGTCGGTTTTTTTCAATCTATTCATTTAAAATTTGTACTCATATATATGCTATTAATATTGATAGCTATGCAAGTTATTGGGGTATATTTCGTAAGAGAGTTAGAAAAGAGTCTTGTACAAGGTTTTAGAGATTCTTTAACGCAACAAACGAACTTATTATCGTATAACTTGAAACAAGAGTTTAAAAAAAGTTATACAAAAGCAGAGACAGAATCAACAGGTGAAACGATTAAAACTTCTATTCGAAAATTTGCCTCTGATCGAAAGAAGGATATTCAAGAAGTAAGTGTATTTGATGCGAATAGAAAGCTGCTCGCTATTTCAGATGAGTCAAAGCAAAACAAGGTAAATAGAACGTCAACTGATATAGCTGTTCAGCGGGTATTGGTACAAAAAAAACCAGAAGTGAAAATTGAGAAGGATGGTCGTACAGGTCACCGTGTACAAGTTATGATTACTCCTATTATGGATGATAACAACAAAGATGCACTTGGTGCTATTTACGTTGTTGCATCCATGGAAGATGTTTATAAGCAGATGAAGGATATTAATCAAATCTTTGCGACTGGAACCGTTATTGCATTACTCGTAACAGCTGTACTTGGAATTTTGTTAGCTCAAACGATTACGAGACCAATCTCTGATATGCGAAGACAAGCAATTGAAATGGCGAAAGGAAACTATTCAAGAAAAGTAAAAGTGCACAGCCATGATGAAATTGGACAATTAGCATTATCTTTCAATAATTTATCAAAAAAATTACAACAAGCTCGTTCTTCAACAGAAAGTGAAAGACGTAAATTGTCATCCGTATTATCACATATGACAGATGGAGTAATTGCTACTGATCGAAAAGGGGACATTATTTTATTAAATGATCCTGCGGAAAAGATGCTAAATGTTTCGCGTGAAACGGCGCTCGATCAATCTGTTTTAGAAGTATTGGGAATACAAGAAGAATTTACGCTCGATCATTTATACGAAGAGCCGGATTCTGTTTTATTAGATTTTAGTACGAGAAATGAGCCATATATTTTACGCGCTAGTTTCTCTGTTATTCAAAAAGAGACAGGGAAAGCAAATGGTTTAATTGCCGTATTATATGATGTGACTGAGCAGGAGCGTATAGAAAGAGAACGCCGCGAGTTTGTAGCAAACGTCTCTCATGAATTAAGAACGCCATTAACGACAATGCGCAGTTACTTAGAGGCACTTACAGACGGTGCATGGCAGGATCCAAATATTGCACCACAATTTTTAACAGTTACACAAGAAGAAACAGAAAGAATGATTAGACTTGTAAATGCATTATTGCAACTATCTAAACTCGATAGTACAGAACATCGTTTAATGAAAGAATGGGTCGACTTTACTGACTTCTTTAATAACATTATTGATCGTTTTGAAATGTCTAAAGAGCAAAACGTAAGCTTCAAACGATCTTTCTCTAAAAAATCTCGATTTATTGATATGGATACGGATAAAATTACGCAAGTATTGTATAACATTATTTCGAATGCATTAAAGTATTCGCCAGAAGGTGGAACAGTAACATATCGCTTACGTGATCGCGGAGAATTATTAGAGATTAGTGTAAGTGACCAAGGAATGGGTATTCCGAAAGAAAACGTTGATAAAATCTTTGAACGTTTTTATCGCGTAGATAAAGCACGTTCAAGACAAATGGGCGGTACAGGACTTGGATTAGCGATTGCGAAAGAAATGATTGAGGCACATGGTGGCTCAATTTGGGCAAAGAGTGAGGAAGGAAAAGGGACAACGATTTATTTCACATTGCCTATGGCAGCAGATGAAGAGGACGAATGGGAATGAGTATGGAGAATGTTAAAACGATAGTTTTAATTAATTTAGTTGTAATTAGTCTATTTCTTACTTTTAACTTATGGACGTATGTGCCAGATTCCACATCTATGCAAAATGCAAAATTTGTACAGGGGAATGAGGGAAATACTCAAACTAAAATCGCTGATGTTGTCCGCCCTACTTCTATCATCGTGCATAAAGATAAAAATCATTACGGGAGCAAAAGAGAGGGAGATATAGAATCAATCTATAGAACTTTGGAAGCAGGGGAATTAAATGAGTTCAAAGAGATATCGATTGCTAAGGCTGACTTCCTTTCTTATGTTCATGGTGAAGGGAAAATTGAACTTATTTTCCCTACCAACATCCCATTTGATGCAGTTAAATCTATGTTTAGTATGAAAGAAAAAAGTATAGCTAAGCCTAAACACTTTAATCGAATTATTCTTGATCCTTCTAGAAGTAGGGATCAAGAAATTAAAATTAATTTTGTTTCTGATGGTGATAACTCTAGAATATATGAAGCAAAATTAAGTGGTGTGTATTTAAAAGATATTGTAAATGCACAAAATCAATTTATAGTATCAGCGAAACCTTATTTTGACTATCAAATTAATGATATGAAAAAGTTATTTTTACCAGATGGAACGACAGAATTAAGCAATATAACATATATTTCATCTAATTTGGCGGTTGATACATTTAAGAATGCTCTTTTTAGTGATCCACGTTATTTAAGCCCTATTATCGAGAGGTCGAAAGAAATATTTACAGATGGTATTAGGTCTATGGAGATTGAAAACGATCAGCATATGCTAAAGTATAAAAATTCTTCTGTTTTAAGTGAGAAAAAGCCAGATAATTTAATGCTTTTACAAAAAAGTTTTGATTTTGTAAATGGTCACAGTGGGAGTTTGGATTCATATCGTTTGGACTATATGAATAAAGGACAGACAGTATTCCGCTTACAGGAAGATGGATATCCCGTATTCAATACAGATGGATTAGCTGAATTGAGACAAGTATGGGGATCGGAAGAAGTAATGGAATATGAAAGACCGTTACTTTCTTTAAATACGAAAGGTATAGAGCAGAAGGTTACTCTTCCGTCAGGTCATGTTGTAATAGCATCCTTAGAAAATAATGCCGCGGTAGATAAAAAATCTATTAAAGATATTGGGATTGGATACAAATTATCACTAGATGGGCAAGTAGCGCGACTACAGCCAATTTGGTATGTAAAGTTTGTTGAAGATGAAGCTGGCAAACAAAAAATATATGAGTGGAATGAGGGAGGACTAAATGGATTGGGATCGGATTAAAACCATATTTATTGTGACCTTTTTTGTTTTGGACCTCTTTCTCATTTTTCAATTCATTCAAAAGCAAGATAGTAATCAATTGGAGCTTATTGCAGAAACAAAGATAGATCAAGAATTAAAAGCAAACAAAATTACTATGGGTAATTTTCCTAAAGAACCGAAAAAAGAGTCATTTATTAGGGCTGAAAACAAGACATTTAAAGAAGAAGACGTACAGTCTTTAAAAAATCAAACGGCGCATATACAAAATATGTATAAGATAGAAAGTAAGCTAAAAGAGCCCTTTTTAAATACAAAATCTTTATCCAAAGATAAGTATAATGATTTTTTGAAGAACTATGTATTAGATGGACAAAAGTATGAGTTTGGGGCGATGAAAGACTCTAAAATTTACTTCTTCCAAAAATATAAAGATAAGCCTATTTTCTATAACGATCAGGCAATGATTGTTGTGGAATTAAATGAAAAAAATGAACTTGTGTCGTACACGCAGACGATGCTAACAGGTTTAAAAGAAATGGGCGAAAGTGAAAAAATGAAACAGCAAGAAATTATTACTGCCCAAACTGCTTTAGAAAATCTGTATTTAAAAAATAAAATTCATGGGAATATACATGTAAAAGAAGCGCAAATTGGTTATGCCAACCTTACCGCATCTACTTCTAATAACCAAGTACTTGCTCCAACGTGGAACTTAAAGACGGAGCAGAAGCAGGACTTCTTTGTAAATGCAATTGAAGGACAAGTTATGGAATTAGGGGAAAAGGAAAATCAAGTGGTTGATGAACATACTGGAGTGAGAAAGAATGGGATTGCATTTTAGCGTACTTGCAAGTGGAAGTACAGGGAATATGCTATATGTAGGAACAGATGAAAAGAAGTTACTTGTCGATGCAGGTTTAAGTGGCAAAGCAACTGAGGCTTTATTTAAACAGGCAGAATTAAATATAAACGATGTATCAGGTATTCTTGTAACACATGAACATAGTGATCATATTAAAGGATTAGGTGTATTGGCACGTAAATATGATTTACCTGTTTATGCAAATGAGAAAACATGGAATGCAATGGAACACTTAATAGGAAATATCCCAACTGAGCAAAAGTTTATTTTCTCAGTTGGGGATGTAAAAACATTCGGTGATATTGAGGTCGAGTCATTTGGAGTTTCACATGACGCGGCAGAGCCGATGTTCTATGCTTTTCATAACAATAATAGAAAGTTAGCTCTTATTACAGATACAGGATACGTGAGTGACCGTATGAAAGGTGTTATTAAGGGGGCTAATGCTTTCGTGTTTGAAAGCAATCATGACGTGGAAATGCTTCGTATGGGACGCTATCCATGGAGTATTAAGCGACGTATTTTAAGCGATGTGGGGCACGTTTGTAATGAAGATGCTGCATTAGCGATGGCGGATGTAATTACAGATGAGACAAAGCATATTTATTTAGCCCATTTAAGTTTAGATAATAACATGAAAGAATTGGCGCGTATGTCAGTATCACAAGTATTAGAGGAAAAGGGATTTGGAGTGGGAGAAGCTTTTGAAATCCACGATACAGATCCAAAAATGCCTACAAAAATTCAATACGTATAATTCTCCATTTTAGTAAACAATAAAGGTGAATATAGTTGTTTTCAGGAAGATGGGTGAACAAATATGTCCTTTATTGATGGAGAAAATTATCGTATGAAACGTGCAAGGAAAAAGAAGCATAAAGGTATTGTTATTTCTAGCATAGCAGGAACAATTGTAGGAGCTTCGTTATTTGCATTTGGAGCTCCTTTATTTTCAAATGATACGGACGCGTTTCCGCAAGCTGAAGCAAGTGGAAGTAATATGGCGGAAGCTCAAGGCATTAAACAGATTAGTTTTGTGGATGCTGTTGATCGTGCGTCTGAAGCTGTTGTTGGAGTTATTAATATTCAACGAGATAATTTTTCAGAGGCAGATTCAGAAGCAGGTACGGGATCAGGTGTAATTTATAAGAAGACAGATGGTCAAGCTTATATTGTAACGAATAATCATGTTGTTGCTGGAGCAAATCGTATTGAAGTAAGTTTAAGTGACGGTAAGAAGGTTCCAGGAAAGGTATTAGGAACCGATGTAGTCACAGATTTGGCTGTACTAGAGATAGATGCAAAGCATGTGAAAAAAGTAATTGAGATTGGCGATTCTAATACTGTTCGTAGAGGAGAACCAGTCATTGCGATTGGAAACCCACTCGGGCTCCAATTTTCTGGAACTGTCACACAAGGTATTATTTCAGCTAATGAGCGTATTGTCCCTGTAGATTTAGATCAAGATGGACATTATGATTGGCAAGTAGAAGTGTTGCAAACAGACGCAGCAATTAATCCGGGTAATAGTGGTGGTGCGCTTGTAAATGCAGCGGGTCAATTAATTGGTATTAACTCAATGAAAATTGCGGCAAAAGAAGTAGAAGGAATTGGGCTAGCTATTCCTGTTACTAGAGCTGTTCCAATTATGAATGAATTAGAGAAGTACGGAAAAGTAAGAAGACCGTATGTTGGAATTGAACTGAGATCATTAAATGAAATTCCAAACTACTATTGGTCAAAAACATTGCATTTACCAGGCAATGTAACAGAGGGAGTTTGCATTTTAGATGTGAAAAGTCCTTCGCCAGGTACAGATGCTGGTTTGCGAGAACACGATGTGATTGTAGCAGTAGATGGGAAACCAGTTCGCGATATTATCGGATTCCGTACGGCCTTATATGATAAAAAAATTAATGATAAAATGACTCTTACGTTTTATCGTGGTACAAAACGAGCAACAACAACGGTTAAACTAGGCATTCAAAAGTATTAAAAACAGGAGGGCCTACCTCCTGTTTTCTATTGTAGAAAAGTGAGGTGAAGAATATGAACTTACCTTGTTGTTTAGAACATGTTGAATTAGCTTTAGATATTATTGTGGATGAGTGTGAAGTGCCACCGGTTATTAACAATGTGGATAACTCAGAAAAAGAGAAAAAAACATGTGAATTTTGTCAAAATGAGGCGACATATGTTGTATCGAACACAGATTCTCACACAATATGTGGGTAACAATTGTGGATATGTGGATAAGTTATGTGGATAACATGTTTGTAAGGTGGGGAATACGTGTGAATATCTCGATTATTTCAATTGGGAAATTAAAAGAAAAATATTTAAAACAAGGTATAGCAGAATACTTAAAACGATTATCTGCATACGCAAAAGTAGAAGTAATTGAATTGCCAGATGAAAAGGCACCAGAAAATTTAAGTGAAGCAGAAATGTTAATTGTAAAAGAAAAAGAAGGTATACGTATACTAGATAAAATTTCTGATGATACGCATGTCATTGCGTTAGCGATAGAAGGAAAGCAAAAATCATCAGAAGAATTTGCAGTAAGCTTAGATCGTCTTGCTACATATGGGAAGAGTAAAGTTGCCTTTGTAATTGGTGGATCACTTGGACTAAGTTCAGAAGTAATGAAACGTTCAAATGAATCTCTTTCTTTTTCAAAGATGACACTACCACACCAATTAATGCGATTAGTATTGCTTGAGCAAGTGTATAGAGCATTTCGTATTAATCGTGGGGAACCGTATCATAAATAGTAATAGTACATTCAAACGGCTACAGATGTGGCCGTTTTCTATATTTCCTAAAATAAGTATGTTTCTATTTCTAAAAAAGTATGCTGTAATATGAAGAGGAAAAAGTATAAGTAGTCATAGAAGTGAGGAGTTAAAGGTGAAGAAGTTTAAGAAATTTTACTTGGAGATTACGAGTGTATGTAATCTTGCGTGCAGCTTTTGTCCGCCGACGGAAAGACAGAAGCAATTCATTTCTGTGGAGGATTTTGCAAAAAGGTTAGACCAAATTAAACCACACACAGACTACATTTATTTGCACGTGAAGGGTGAGCCGTTGCTGCATCCAAAAATAGATCAATTGTTAGATTTAAGCCATGAAAAAGGGTTTAAAGTTAATATTACAACGAACGGAACGTTAATTAATAAGAGAAGGCATAGATTGTTAAATAAGCCTGCTTTAAGACAAATGAATTTTTCACTGCATAGTTTTGATGGGCACCCAGGTTCACAAGATAAAGAGGGGTATGTAAGAAGTATACTTTCCTTCATTAGAGAGGCGACAAGTCAATCAGATTTAATTGTTTCACTAAGATTATGGAATTTAACGCAGGATAATAAAACGAATGCTGAAATTCAGAAGAATAGAGAGTTATTATCCATCATTGAAAATGAGTTTGATCTATCTTATCAAATTGAAGAGAAGCTTACACCAGGAAAAGGTATAAAAATTGCGGAGCGTGTCTTTATTAATCAAGACTATGAATTCCAGTGGCCAGCATTACATGAAGAAGAGGATGATGGAAAAGGATTCTGTCACGGGCTTCGAAATCAAGCAGGTATTTTAGCGAACGGAACGGTTATTCCTTGTTGTTTAGATGGTGAAGGGATTATTAACCTTGGAAATATTAATAATGATTCATTTTCTAACATTATAGAAGGCGAAAGAGCAACAAACATTGTTGATGGATTTTCGAGAAGAGTGGCAGTCGAAGAGCTATGTAGAAAATGTGGATACCGTAAAAGATTTGGAAAGTAAATATGAAATAAGCCCTCATAAAGCGAGGGCTTATTTTTTATTCTTGATAAGAGCGCTCTAATTCATCAATTAAGGAACCAACGTAAGAAACAGCCCTGCGGATTGCGTCTGGCTTTGACATATCGACTCCGGCATGTTTCATTAATTCAAGTGGTTTCATCGTACCACCAGCGCGAAGTACATCTAACCAGCGATCAACGGCAGGTTGTCCTTCTTCTTTAATCATTTGAGCTACTGCAGTAGATGCAGTGAGGCCTGCGGAATACGTGTAAGAATATAAGCCCATATAATAATGAGGTTGACGCATCCAGGTTAAGCCAGCACCTTCATCAATTTCTACGGAGTCTCCCCAGAATGTTGAAAGTACATTTGCTTTTATTTCAGTTAAAGTTGTAGCTGTAAGTGCTCCACCTTCTTCTGCTAGGCTGTATACTCTTCTTTGATATTCTCCCTCAAGTAAGTGAGTAACAAAGTTGTGATAATATGTGCCAAGTAGTTGCAGGATTACCCATCTGCGCATTCTCTTATCGTCATTCGTCGCTAATAAATGCTGGGCTAATAGTAATTCATTCATTGTAGATGGTGCTTCAACGAAGTACATAGATGGACGTACATTCATAATACGTTGGTTTTTATTTGCTAAATAAAAATGACCAGCATGCCCAAATTCATGAGCTAATGTGAAGCAGCCACGCATCGTATTTTGCCATGTAATTAAAATGTACGGATGAGAACCATATGGACTTGAACAAAATGCTCCAGTTGATTTGCCTACGTTATCTGCAAGGTCGACCCATCTTTCTTTGAATCCTTTTTCGATAATGGCACTATATTCATCGCCAAGTACTTGTAAAGATTCTTGAATGAGTTTTCCTGCTTCTTCGTAAGTAATTGCTGGATTAAATTCGGGATCTAAAGGTGCATGTAAGTCACAGAACAGCATTTGATCGAGTCCCAATACTTTCTTTTTTAAATCTGCAAAACGGCGCATATGAGGTGCTAATTCTTTATAAATAATATCGAGTTGATTGTTATACATTTCAAGTGGAACTTTTTGAGGTTCTAAAAGCATATGAGTAACAGATTCAAATTTGCGTAAACGAGAGAGTGTTACTTGTTTTTTTACCTCGGTAGCATATGTTGTTGCCACGGTATTCTTATATCGCTTCAAGGTGGATACAAATGATGAGTATGCCTTTCTGCGTATGTCTACGCTTGGAGAAAACTCATATTTACTTTCAAATAATGCAAATGAGACAGGGAGTTCGTTTCCTTGTTCGTCTTGTATGGAATTAAAATCCATATCGGCTAATTTAGTCATGCCGTAAATTTTGTATGGAGAACTATGTACTTCACCAAGTGCAGCAAGTGCTTCTTCAGTTTCAGGAGAGAGCGTGTGCTGCCTTTTTTGTAATATGTCTAGTAATGATTTACGGAAAGGTTCAAGTTTTGTTTCTTGAGTTAAATATTTTTCAATTGTTCCTTCTTCTAATGAGAGAATTTCATTATGAATAAAGGATAGCGCCGTATGTACTTTCGTCCATAAAGCGGAAATTTTGGAAGAGTTCGCTTGAACAACTGGGTTTGTACGGTCGGTAGATTCTTTTAAATTTGCGTAGGAGTATAATTTTGTTAACTTCATTAAAAGCTCTTCTTCTAAAAGTAGGCAATGTAATAAGGTCGTGGGACTAGTGTGTAATTGACCTTTAAACGCATCAAGTTTTTTTATATCATCTGTTAATACACGTAATGCAGTTTCCCACTCTTTATCAGATTCGTATAAATCAGAGAGGTCCCATGTTAATTCAGTAGGAACGTCTGCACGAATATGACGTTTCTCAATAGTTTTTTTCATTTGCTATATCCCCCTTATTATAAGTATTTAAAAACATAATACTAGAAAATTCAGTAAAATGAAAATATTTTACATTTCTATATATGAAAAAGAAGGACAAGCATAAAACTGCTTGTCCTTCGAGTTAAATTTAAAAATTAATATACTTTATCACCGTTGAAAATAGAGTTTTTCACGACTACATAATCCACAGTACGAATAGAGTCTAATTTTGTTCCACCAGCGTAAGAGATAGAAGATTGAAGATCTTGTTCCATTTCGATTAAAGTGTCTTCTAAAGAACCTTTATGCTCAACGAACATTTTCTTACCTTCAACGTTTTTCTTCTCACCTTTTTGGAATTCAGAAGCTGAACCGAAGTACTCTTTATAAAGTTTGCCGTCTTTTTCGATTGTTTCCCCTGGAGACTCTTCATGACCAGCGAATAGAGAACCGATCATAACCATAGTCGCCCCAAATCGAATAGATTTAGCTACGTCGCCATGTGTACGAATACCACCGTCAGCGATAATTGGTTTACTTGCAGCTTTTGCACACCAGCGAAGTGCAGCTAGTTGCCAACCACCAGTTCCAAAGCCTGTTTTAATTTTAGTAATACAAACTTTACCAGGTCCAATACCAACTTTTGTTGCGTCAGCACCAGCGTTTTCTAATTCTCTTACCGCTTCTGGAGTTCCAACGTTTCCAGCGATAACGAAGCTTTCTGGTAAATGCTTTTTAATATGTTGAATCATGTTGATTACAGCATTAGAATGTCCATGCGCGATATCAATCGTGATGTATTCAGGTGTAAGGTGTTCAGCAGCTAACTGTTGTACGAATTCATACTCGTCCGCTTTTACACCAACGCTAATAGAAGCGATTAATCCACGTGATTGCATATCTCTAATGAATGAGATTCGTTTCTCTGGTTGGAAACGATGCATGATATAGAAGTAATTATTTTCAGCTAAATAAGTTGCAATTCTTTCATCAATAATCGTTTGCATATTTGCAGGTACGACAGGTAATTTAAATTTATGTTTACCTAAAGTGACAGTTGTATCACATTCAGAGCGGCTGTTCACAATACATTTTGCAGGAATTAATTGAATATCTTCATAGTCGAATACGTTTTCCATCATTTACACCCCTAAAATACGAATATTTTATTTTTATTAATCAAAAATGTTCGTCCATATGATAATTTACATTGTTTTCATTAAAAAGTCAAAGGATTTCTTAACGTTTTTTTTAAAAGTAGATTTTATATCTAAAAAAAAACGTTAAAAACGAATTTAAAACGTTTTTTTGTTTGTATTGTTCGTTTATAAAAAGGGTTGAAAAATTAAGATAATTATACAAGGGTGTATGTATTCTTTTTATTTTTTGGAGTGGATGTAGGATTCTATGAAAAGGTTAATGCTAACAATACGAGCAAAAGATGTTATCAAGTAGTTGAACAATATATGAAATGCTAAGGTTTATTTCTATGTAAAAAGATGAATCTGGCATAATCCATCTTTTTATGTGAGGTTTCAAGTATAATAAGTAGGGCGATAGTAACGTATACAAAAGATAAAAAAGAAAATAATACAGAATAAAATGAGGTTAATATATGAGTAAAAAAGGGTTTTTTGAGTATAAATTAAGTAAAGAAATTGTAAGGGCACTTACGGGGTTAGGGTATGATCATCCAACAGAAGTACAAGGTGAGGTTATTCCAGTCGCATTACAAAAGAAGGATCTTGTTGTGAAGTCCCAGACGGGAAGTGGAAAAACAGCTTCATTTGGTATTCCACTTTGTGAGATGGTGGAGTGGGAAGAGAATAAACCACAAGCATTAGTTTTAACACCAACGAGAGAGCTTGCGGTACAGGTGAAAGAAGATATTACAAATATAGGGCGATTCAAAAGAATTAAAGCCGCCGCAATTTATGGTAAGTCCCCATTTGCACGTCAAAAATTAGAGTTAAAGCAAAAGACGCATATTGTAGTAGGGACTCCAGGGCGTGTATTGGATCATATTGAAAAAGGGACCCTTTCTTTAGAGCGATTAAAATATTTAGTGATTGATGAAGCGGACGAAATGCTAAACATGGGCTTTATCGATCAAGTAGAGGCAATTATTGATGAATTACCTACAAATAGAATGACAATGCTATTTTCAGCAACTTTACCGGAAGATGTTGAAAGGTTATCACGTACATATATGAATGCACCAACTCATATTGAAATTAAAGCGGCTGGGATTACGACGGATAAAATTGAACATACCCTTTTTGAGGCGATAGAAGACGAGAAGCTTTCACTACTTAAAGATGTAACAACGATTGAGAATCCTGATAGCTGTATTATTTTCTGCCGTACACAAGAAAATGTAGATCATGTATATAGACAATTAAAACGAGCTAACTATCCTTGTGACAAAATACATGGTGGTATGGTACAAGAAGATCGTTTTGAAGTCATGGATGATTTTAGAAAAGGAAAATTCCGTTATTTAGTAGCAACAGACGTAGCTGCGAGAGGAATTGATATTGATAATATTACACATGTTATTAATTATGATATTCCACTTGAAAAAGAAAGCTATGTACATCGTACTGGAAGAACGGGACGAGCTGGAAATAGTGGAAAAGCTATTACATTTATAACACCATATGAAAATAGATTTTTAGAAGAGATTGAGGAGTATATTGGCTTTGAAATTCCAAAGGCAATTGGACCTTCAAAAGAAGAAGTTATGAAAGGGAAAGCTGCATTTGAAGAAAAGATACATGCTAAACCAATTATAAAGAAAGATAAAAATGCAGACATCAACAAAGGCATTATGAAGCTGTACTTTAATGGCGGGAAGAAAAAGAAAATTAGGGCGGTAGATTTCGTCGGTACAATTGCTAAAATTAAAGGTGTTACAGCAGAAGATATAGGTATTATTACGATACAAGATAATGTTTCTTACGTCGAAATATTAAATGGAAAAGGACCACTTGTCTTGAAAGTCATGAAGACTACAACGATTAAAGGGAAACAACTAAAAGTTCATGAAGCAATTAAGTAAATAAAAACTATCCACTTTAATAGGTGGATAGTTTTTTATTTATGATTCTTTTAAATCATCCACTAGTTGCTCCGCTAAACGTCTATACATATTACTCATAGTCACGAAGGATGTTAGTAGTAGAAATTTTTCTAGCTTTGTGTCTTCTAAGGAAGAAATCTCATTTACTTCTGTAACACGGTTATTTACGTCTTGTTTAAAGCTTTCGACATTGCTTTCAGTAAGAGCAAGATAATTTTTGTATAACGTATTTAATTCGAATGAATCATCATTTAATAAGGAGTCATTTATAGTTTCTAATGAACTTTTTATGTCGTTAATGGAAAGAGCACCTTTTAATTGATAAATTAGGCTAATTAAAATCATATGCTCTTTTGAATATTTTTTATTTTTGATAGGGATGAATAGTTTCCCTTTTGCGTAATTATTAATCATCGTTTTTGTTAATACTTTTTCATCATCAGTTCTCGTTGTATCTGCATAAGTATTCTCAAATAGTTGGACAACTTGATCTACATATAAGTCAACATTTGGAATATCCTCAAGTTTAATATTTTTTTCTAAATGCAATGTCTCAAGTAATTCATTTATATTTTCCACGTAGAATCCCTCACTTTTATAACTTAGTGGAACTTAATGTCTAATACATCCTTAAATATGGTATTACGAAACAAATAAATTGTAAATGTTGACCTTAAAAAGAAATGTGTATATAATTACATGTAGTTATTGAAACTACATGTAATTATATGGGGGTGTTATTATGAATGCTTATGTAAGGGAACCAGTTAATGCATTTACTCACTTAGGTGGAGCGATATTATCATTTATTGCCTTATTAGCTATGCTTGTGAAAGTTTCTATCAAGATGCCATCATTTGCTGCAATTACAGCTGTTATTTTGTTTGGGATTGGAATGATGGTCCTTTATACGGCATCAGCTGTATATCATAGTGTTGTGGCCAATGAACGTGTTATTTACTTCTTTAGGAAGCTAGATCATTCTATGATTTTTATATTAATTGCAGGTACATATGCACCCTTTTGCTTAATTACATTAAATTCAGCAAGTGGTTTGCTATTATTTTGTTTAGTCTATGCAACTGCGATTTGTGGCATTGTGTTTAAAATGTTTTGGTTTAATTGTCCAAGATGGTTATCGACAGCAATTTATATTACGATGGGTTGGTTAATTGTTTTATTCTTTGCGCCTTTAGCTGAGAATTTAAGTACAGGAGGCATTGTTTTCTTAGTACTTGGGGGCATTTTTTATACAATTGGTGGATTTATTTATGGAACAAAGCCAAAATGGCTAGAGTTTAAATATATGGGACATCATGAAATTTTTCACGTTTTTGTATTATTAGGTAGTCTTGCACATTTTCTAAGTGTATATTGTTACGTAATTTAATAAGAAAAACGCCACATAACAAAAATTATGTGGCGTTTTTCTTATTACTTGATTGGAATCGTATATGTTATAAAATTATTATGGGATAAAATGTAAGTTTATGTGTTCGCATATTAAACATAGGATAAGAAATATGTGATATACTTTGAGAAGTTTATAATGAATGAAATATGGAGGACTATAATTATGGCAATACTTGTAACAGGTGGAGCAGGGTATATTGGTAGTCATACATGTGTAGAATTACTAAATAGCGGTTACGAAATTATAGTAGTTGATAATCTTTCGAATAGCTCGGTAGAATCTATAAATCGAGTGAAAGAAATAACAGGAAAACAATTTAAGTTTTATAAAGAAGATGTTTTAAATCAAGAAGCACTTGACGCAATTTTTGAAGAAAATGCAATCGAAGCAGTTATTCACTTTGCAGGATTTAAAGCTGTAGGGGAATCAGTAGCAATTCCATTAACATATTATCATAACAACATTACGAGCACTTTAGTGCTATGTGAAGTAATGCAGAAACATAATGTAAAGAAGATGATTTTTAGTTCATCCGCAACTGTATATGGTATCCCGGAAACGTCACCGATTACAGAGGAGTTTCCATTAAGTGCAACAAATCCATATGGTCAAACGAAATTAATGATTGAGCAAATTATGCGTGATGTAGCATTTGCAGATAGAGAATGGAGTATCGCGTTACTTCGCTATTTCAACCCATTTGGTGCACATGAAAGTGGACGTATTGGAGAGGATCCAAATGGAATTCCAAATAACTTAATGCCATATGTCACACAAGTGGCAGTAGGTAAGCTAAAAGAATTAAGTGTATTTGGAAATGACTACCCAACGAAAGATGGAACAGGCATCCGTGACTACATACATGTTGTAGACTTAGCAAAAGGTCACGTAAAAGCGCTAGAGAAAGTACTGAATACAACAGGAGTAGATGCTTATAATCTGGGCACAGGTACAGGGTATAGTGTACTTGAGATGGTTGAGGCATTTGAAAGGGTTTCAGGAAAGAAAGTTCCTTATAAAATTACAGAGCGTCGTCCTGGTGATGTGGCAATATGTTTTGCAGATGCATCAAAGGCAAAACGTGAACTAGGATGGGAAGCAAAACGTGGATTAGAAGAAATGTGTGCAGATTCTTGGAGATGGCAATCAAATAATAAAAATGGCTATTTGGAAGTTTAATATGTAGATACAAAAATGACCTTTGCATAAGCAAAGGTCATTTTTGTATTTATTTTCCGTTAAGTTTATTAGCTAATTTGGTAAAAAAAGTCCGCTGTTTTATAGGGATATTTGACTGGCAAAATGTATAATAATCAATATCTTTAATGTAAGTAAAGAGCCTAGAAATAGCATATAGGAATGTAATAGAGGATCCAACTGCGAAACTAATGCCGTAACCATTGAATCCAAATGGAAGCAGGATAAGGCTTAATAACAAGTTTGCAAAAAAGAAAATAGCTGATGTTCGAAATGCCCCTTTACGATCCTCAAAGTATAGGAGTAGTAATGTAATAACGAGTACCATTCCATTTGCATAAGCACCAACTATAGTTAGTTGCAGAATAGAGTAATTAAGTGTTATGTTTCCAGATTGCGAACTAAACATCCATATTATAAAAATAATAAGTAAGGAAAAAATACCTTGATTACGAAGTATACGTTCCATTTCCTGCTTTAAGACAAAGTTCATGGAATCCTTCAATTGTAAAAGCGTATGTAATGTTCCGCCATTGTTTACTGAACCGAAGAACTTTTTATATCTTTCATAAAACCTGGTTTCAATGGATACTACAAAGAAAATATAGGTTGGGATAATACTTAAATACGCCCAGAAAACAGAAGTATCATAAATTTGATGATAAATAAATGTGTTTTCAATATTTCCCCGACCGTCTCCAAACCAAATAACAAAATTACATACCCAAATACCCACATTGTAAAAGAGGCTTGACCAAAATAATTCTGGATATTTATCTAAATAAGACAGAAAGGTAAATTGTTCAGTAGCATCACTATTTGGAAACATTCTTACAATAACGATACTTAACCATACTAGTGTAATGAAAGTACCGAGTGTAAAAGAAATTAAAAGCAATAGGGCAGATCCATGTTCTAACCCAAGTGTAGGGTGCCAGTAAGCTACTAGGATAATTCCTAATAGGGAAAAAATGGATCCGATTAAAAATGCCAGTGCAATTGATTGATAATCTTTAGCTGCTGTTAAATAAATGGACTGAATCCAGATGATATTTAAAGCTAAAAATAAAAATAGCATCACGATTTTATAATATAAAGCTAATGGTGTGAAAAATGCAAATAAAAGCCATAACATAATAGCTAAAAAAAGTGTGATCTTTGTCATTCCTAAAAATGAAGAAAATACTTTATCAGCTTTTTGTTCGTATAAAAGGTCAGCTACATATCTAGTTACAATGAGCTGCAATGCTCCGTAAATAATTTGAGAAAAAATAAAGCAATATGAAATTGAAATAGTGAAAAGGCGCTGTTCTTCAATTGAAATAGAATGAAATAAACTCAAAATGAATCGAATAGTTGTTACTGCTAAAATAACGACTAACCAAGGACCAGCTGTAACAAATAACGAAAATCCATAAGCTTTTACCCTGGAAGAATAGTAGTCTTCCTGAAATAATTTTTGTAATCGAAATCCTATACCTGCCATGTTTTTGCACCCCTTTCTAAATAAAGCTTACGATAACTATCAACAACACCTGATAATTGATAATATGCTTCAATACGATTACGCCCATTGTTTCCGAATTGTTGAATGGATTCAGGGTGGCGATAATACCATTCTAAGTGGGTGGCAACTTGTTCAGGAGATACAGGTGGTACAACAAAGCCACATTGGCCGTAAGGATCTTCATCTTGTCCATAAATTAACTCCTTACAAGAACCAACGTCTGTAACAACCCATGGTAATCCCGATGCCATTCCTTCTAACATAGCTAGTGGTTGTCCTTCAGATATGCTGGTTAATACGAGAATATCCGTTTGTTTTAAGTAATCTTTAATGTTTACTCTGCCAGTCATTATTACATGTTCTTTTAATCCAAGTTGCTGAATTAAATCACGACATTCTTGGGCATACTCTGGTTCTTCTGTATCAGGACCTAATAAGTAGAAGATAAACGGAATATCTTTTTCTAATAATAATTTAGCTGCATAAATCATTGTTTTTACATCTTTAATTGGCACAACTCGTATAATAGCAGAAATAATGAGTTTATCTGAATTATGTTTTGGCTTACGTAGCCCCTTATAGTCAGATAAAGTAACACCATTTGGAACAATTTTTAGTTTATGGGCCGGAGCTCCTAGTTCTTTTTGATATGCACTATTCCGTCCGAATAACGTAATCACATCAGCAGCTTGTTCATATGCTTGGTGAGATAAATGATGGAAGAAAGAAACCCATCTTTTTTTGTATTCGATTGGTATCCAAGTTGATTGGAGTATTTCCTCTTCGCGTTCCCGAGAATAAATACCATGCTCTGTTAGAATAAATGGTATGTCAGATTTGGCACTAATTGCAGCTCCAAGAAGCCCACCATAGCCTGTAGATACAGAATGGATAAGATCTAATTCAGGAAAATCAATTTGTAAAATTTGAATGATTGGTGTGAACATAGATCTCCACATCCAAAAGTAATTTAAGAAAGAACCACTACTTTCTTCATACAAATAGCTTTCTTTCACTATTTCATAAAATTCACGACTTTCGAAGAAGGAATGTAGTGTTCCTAGCTTTTGCTTGTTTCCTAATATTTGTAATGCTTCTGTGTCGTTAGCTTGGAATGTAAACCATTTTTGAAGTGTTTGTACTTCATCAGTCGTTAAATTGGTTTTTATATGTTTTGAGTCACTTTCTGATTGTAAGGGAATCATAATGATATCTTTTACATTGTTAGGAATTTCATATTGATATTCCTCTTCTGTTTTTATTTGCGGTACGATCGCAAAAATGGTGAATTCATGTTCTTTAAATTGTTGGATAATCATTTGTACCCAACTTGCTACTCCGCCACTGACAAAAGGATAACTTCCTTCAACGACTAAACCTATTCTCATCTGCTATACCCCTTTAATTGGAATTGTAGCGTTAGCTTGTTTTAATATAACGCTATAAATTTGTGAATCTAGCTTTGTAACTGTGCCGTATGGGAATGAACCGGTTTTCAATTTTTTCCCTTCTTCCACACGTATAATTGTTGCAGTGTGGTTTGGTAATCCTTTATATGCAATGTGAACAGCATCATCTTCATAAGAAACAGCTAAATCACCAGTTTGATAAATTTTCATGGAAGCAGTTGCTTCACTTTGTGTCATACTTTTTATATAAGGATATCTTTCTCGTATTTCTTTAATTGTCGTTTTATAAGCTTTAAATAATTCTTCCCATGTTAAATTACCCGAACGTTTTTCATCAAGGATATCATCTGGATGGACGAAATGTGAGATAACCCCTAAATTTGCGGTAACATCAGCTAAAATAAATTGTTCTTCATCTGGGATAGCGTAGCCACTCGTAATACGCGGGAAGTGATAAATATTTTTGTTGTGCTCGTCTGGTCCAAATTCTTGAATTAAACTACCGTTAATTTTACTTCCCACATATAGAGAGGCAACTGTTTCCATAGTTGGAACCGCGTCGTTTAATGCACTTAATCCAGTTGTATTTATAATATTGGATGGTGGTACATAGGTTTTTAGTTTTTCGTTTGGAAAGAAGTTATACACGAGTTTTTGTAAAGCATCTAAGGATCTCTCCATGTCCTCTTTTGAATTCCACGGAACATATTCAAGTACTTTATCTACTGGGTCTGGTGGTAATAATAAAGGTTGATGGTTATAGCCATGAATACCGATTTCTCCACCGTGACTTAATAATTCTCTCCCAAATAATAAATAGGTATTTCTATTTTTACCTGTGAAATTTTCAAAAGGTGGCGTTACTTTATTTTGGTATGTCCCAATTGCAACCCCTGTATATTTAATATCAAGCTCTTCAGAGATATCCTTCATATTTTTCCACCAATGTTTTTTATAAAATTCTTCAACAGAAATTTTTTCTGTTGTTAAGTTTTTTAGTTCTCCACTTGGAATTGGAGATGGGAAGTCATCGATATACATAATCTCCGCTCCAAGTTGTACTGTAGCGAAAGTCGGGAAAATAGTACCCAGTGATTGAACGAACATACCTCTACCTAATTTATCGTTCAATGCTGTTGTATTCCAATATAAGACTTTTCCTTCACCGTAGTCATTGGTCCAAAGGATGGGAGTATCTTCTGCAGTAATCCAAGTATTAGTTGTATTCTCATCTAGCGTAATATTCATTGAGCTATGAGTGAACAATGGAGAAGAACTTGAGAGATCAGGATAACCAGGGAATAAAACTTCTTCAAAGGTTAATCCTTTTACATCTTTGAAGCCTTCTTTTTTTGTAATACCAAATAATGTGTTCCAGGAAGGATCTGAATCAAGTCGGTTTGCGATAATAATCCTTCCGCCCATTTTTACAAAATTTTGAATATCAGCTTGTGGAAGTTGCGCCATTATTTCACCTGTAATAATAATCCCTGTATAGGGAGAGGGAGTAAGTCCCTTAATTTCATTAGCTGTAATATCTTTATAGTGTAGGTGTGCGTAATCCATTGCCTTTTTCGTATTAAATTCGACTTGTTGCCCTAATGTATTATCCGTTTTTAAAACGTATAATTGCATTTTTTGTCCATTTTGGGCTACATCTTTTGCTTTGAGTGTTTTAACAGTATCTGTTTCTTTAGTTTTAGGAACAGAAAACTTTTGATAGAAATTTTCTGTTCGATATATAAGGATAGATATAATTAAGAGAAATAAAATGATACTAACAATTCCGATATATATATTAATCCCCTTTTTCAATGTGTGCGCCTCCAAACTGCCTTACAAATAATTGATATTTACGCGGTAGTATATGAACTCTTTTTGCAGCTGCTAGATTATTGATTAAGTTATAGAGCTCGTCCCATAACTTTTGCTCATAATATATTTCAAGTAACCCAACGTAACCGTAATATGATTCAGGATAGAAATGAATAAGATTTAAAAATTGTTCTTCAGACTTTGCATATTGTTTTGTATGTAGAAACAGATTTCCAAGGTGGAAAGGATAAAGAGGTTCGGTAGGAAATAGTTCTACACTTTGTGTAATAAAATTCATAAATTCGGCGATTATTTTTTCTTTTTGCTGATTAGAAAGAAGACCACTGTCTATATATCTTAAATAGTTAGAAACCAATTCTTTTGCAATTTCATTTTGTGGATTTTGTAGAAATTGCTTATTTAAGTATTCGATCTGTTTTTCGTACCGTTCATTTAGTAAATTAATAGTAGTTGCTGCGTAATGTACAGTTTCAGGATCTTTATGGTGAATGGCTTCTTTCAATAAGCCTCCTTCATTGGAAATAGGGGAGGAGCTTAACTGTACAATGAGTTGTTTATGTAATTCAGGCTTATCTAGTTCTAATCCAGAAGAAAATGAAATTAGGTCCATATCTTGTTTTGCTGATGCCAAAATATCTTCATAATGATCAACTTGAAAGGAAACATAATCAGAGTATTGCTGTAACCACTCGGTCTTGGAGCGTCTTATATTCAGTAATAACATGATTGCTGATACAATAAGTCCGACAAGCGGGAAAAGGAGAGAGATAATCAAGCAAAACTCAATAATTCCTTTCTTATCTTCAGTAATCAAACCTTTCGTAAATCGAAATAAAAGAAAAACCAAAATAGCATAAATAAAGTAAAGAAGGAGTAAAATCATTAGAATACCACTCCTTTAGAAGAAAGAGCGTTTTGTATACGAGTTTGGACTGGTAATAAAAACTTTTCTTCAGTGCCAGGTAATAGGATCATAACTTTTTGTTTGGTCGTACTATAACCGAATATATCAATATCACGCAAATGATCTTTTAAAATAGAATTTATCATTTCTAAGGAATCTTGTGGAACAGTAAATTCAAAATAGGAATATGGATAAGATAATGTTTCGTACCGTTTCTTTTCTATTTTTAGTAAATGTTCAAATTCATCTTCATAATAAATACTCGTTTTAGGGAATGTACGATCCTCTTGACTTGATAGCCAAAGATTAGAAGCGTTTTGTAAACGATCACCCATCCAGCGCAAATACCATGTGAAAAGTTCGAATTGCTCAGAAGTTACTTTTGAAAATTCAATTTCGTCTAATATAATGACGTATTGTACATCATCTTGGAATAGGACGGGACCAACTAAAAGTGGAGCGTCTTGAAAATCCTCTTCTGTACGGAAAAAAGGTCGATTATGCGCTAGAGCGTTTTTGATGACTAGCGAAGCATTTTTAACAAAAATGGATTGAGGTAAGGTATTTTTACCAGTTTCTGCTCTTAATTTAATACGAAGTGATTGTTTATTGTTATCGACGTGATAGATACCAATTTTTTTTGCTCCGAAATACATTTTTAATACATTTATTCCCTCATCGAGTACAATTTCAGGATGTGTATGATTTAAAGCTTTAAACATATGATACATTTTAGATAAGTGATTATTTGATTCAAGTACACGAGAACGTAGTGTAATACGTGTTTCATCCAATTGTTTCACAACATATTTTAATTCTTTATTTTCGGCTTTTAGCTCATTATTTATCATATGTACATCTTCATACCGTTCTTTTTGTGCAGTACTCATTAGTCCACAACATAAACTAATAACAAGTAAGAAAATCCAATTAATCCAGTAATCTAATGAATAAAAGTACAGTAATATATCATCTTCTTTATATATACCGCTTATAAAAATATAAATCATTGCTTCTAGAAAGGTGAAAAGGGCGATAGATATGCCATACCGGCTAGAAATAATTAATGTAATAAATAAGAGTAAGAAGTATTCATACGTTGGTGTTAGAAAATCAGTTAGTATTGAGAGAAAAAATAGAGCAATAAAGAGAATCGTAGGTTCAATCATTTTTTGTAATAAATTAGATTGTCTATAGTGCATAAAAAATCCCTTCTTTCGTTTGCAAATTTAATTTTGAGGAATAGTACACTGAAATAAAATACATAATTTAAAAGAATTATTTTAAAATATATAAAGCCCAAATCATTTTATCAACAGAGATGTAGTAAATTCAAGTGAAATAAATTCTAATTTTTGTTAATGTATTGTATTTATTGGGATTTTTTATTAAATATCGAGCTTGAAAAAATGTAAAATGTTATTGTATTACTATACTTGTATTAATATATAAAATGATAAAAAATTACAGTTTTATAGGGGGTAATATTATTATGGAGTGGAAACGTTCCATGTACTTTTTAGCTATATTTTCTTTTATTTTTTCCTCAAGTACATCCGCCCAAGCAAATGTCGTGGAACCAGTTTTAAAAAATGTACGAAGTTATAAAATTTATTATGGTGAAGCAAATGAGCAAGTAATTGAGGGACTTTCAAAGTATGACATGGTCATTATAGAGCCATATGCATTTACGAAAGAGCAAGTTCAGCAATTAAAAAAATCCGGAACAGTAGTCCTTGGGTATGTTAGTGTTTTAGAATTAGAATCGTGGCATAAATCGCAAGTAGTTGAATCAGACTATTATTATCGAGACGGTAAGAAAATGAAGATTGAGCAGTGGGATACATATATTATGAATTTAGCTGATGAACATTACCGGCGGATTGTTGTAAATAAAGTGAAACAGCAAGTTATTGGAAAAGGAATAGACGGTGTGTTTTTAGATACCGCTGGTGATATTGATGACTATTTTTATGATCAGCCAGTTACACAAGGGAAATTTCGCGAAGCATATGTAAATTTATTAAAAGAAATAAAAGGTGTTGATTCTGATTTGCTTCTTATACAGAATTGGGGATTTGACACAATCAAAAATACATCCTTGAATTTTATACATGGTGTATTGTGGGAGGACTTCAATAAACAAGTTATTACGAAAGATGAATGGAGTCAAAATTGGATGCGCTATTTTAAACAACAAAGTAATAAGATTGTAACGTTTACCGTTACTCCAAATACCGTATCTAAAAAATATAGTTCTATAAATGGATTTATTCCTACAATTAATCCGAATGATATTTATGATAAATAGCAATTATTAGGGATGAGAAACTATCAATATTGACTATGAAAGTTTAGGTCAGTATACGATTATCTTATAAAGATGAATGTATTACTGACTAGCTCATTTTATAATATTCCATGTTAGAAATTAGTAGAATAAGATAGAAAAAGTGCATTATCCTATTAATTTTTATAGAAATAAAAAACGTAATGTTTAAAATAACATCAATACTTGTGTCATGGTTAGAGTACGTTTATAATCAAGGAATCTTATTAATGTTCTGATAGGGTTATTTATGATTGAAAGCGTTTTAAAGTTGGCGTTCTTCAAGGTAGGAAGTCTGACCTATTTAGATTAAAAATTATGTATGTAGTTTGAAATAGGAAGAAAAATAATAAAGAATCACTTTATATTGTGGGGAGGTTAAAAGTGTGAAAGGGAAAGAATTTCACACGAATACATATGGGTTACGTAGGATTATTACTTTCGGGTGCAGCTTTATTTTTAAATAGTCTTGTTATATTAGGAAAAGCAGAGATGAAAAGTGCAGGTGTTTTTAATTTATTTGTGGGTGCACTACAAATTATTATTCCGTTCTATTTAATCATGATTTCTGATCAAAGTAATTGGACGGTATATTCATATGCAGCTACTTTCTTATTCGGATTAACCTATTTATATGTAGGTGTTACTTTTATAAAAGGAATGGACAGTAGCGGTTTAGGGTGGTTCTGCATTTGGGTAGCAATTATTGCTTTATTCTATATGGTTGTTTCATTTGTTCAATTCCACGATGTTGTGAATGCGTTAACGTGGTTTATGTGGGCATTACTTTGGTATTTATTCTTTGTATTAAATACACAAAAAAAGAACATCAATCAATATCTTGGAAGGATTGCCTTCGTACAATCATGGGTAACATTGACGTTACCTTCACTCTTTTATTTTATGGGAGTATGGGGAGAGGGATTCGTATATGAATTATGGGTTTATGTATCTGTAATTTCTATTTTATACTTCTGTTATTGTATTTATAAATATCGAGTACGTTAATATATTTTTTGTAGAAAAGCATGGAATCGTTAAACGAGTTCCATGCTTTTTATATGTTAGCATTTATAATAGAGAGGTAGTATTTTACAATTTATCGAAATGGGGATGATAAAGTTGAAAAAAGTATTGGTGCTAGGGGGAACAAGATTTTTTGGTAAACATTTAGTAGAAGCACTTTTGCAAGATGGGCACGATGTAACGATTGCGACGAGAGGAATTACGGAAGATTCTTTTGGGAGTAGAGTAAAAAGACTTATTGTAGATAGAGAAGATGAAAAACAACTAGCAGAGCGTCTAGCAGATAAAAGTTATGATATTGTATACGATAATTTATGCTATAGCTCGAACGCAGCGAAGATAATATGTGAAGTGTTACGAGGGAAAACGACAAAATACGTTATGACATCTTCAATGGCTGTCTATGAACCAGCACTAAGTTTATCAGAAGAGGACTTCGATCCGTACGAGTATGCAATTGCGTATGGAGATAGGAATGACTTCAATTATGGTGAAGGAAAGAGGTTAGCCGAAGCAGTTGTATTTCAACAAGCAACATTTCCAGTTGTTGCAGTTCGTTTTCCAGTTGTTATTGGAGAAAACGATTATACGAAAAGGTTACAATTTTACGTTGAACATATTGTGAGAGAAGAACCTGTCGCAGTGAATCATCTAGATGGAAAATTGTCGTTTATACATGAAGAAGAAGCCGGGGAATTTTTAGCTTGGTGTGGGATGAAAGACATAGAAGGGCCAATTAATGCTTGTAGCAACGGGGTAGTTTCTACTCGGGAAATTATTCATTTTATAGAAGAGAATACGGGAATAAAATCACTCATTCAAGAAGTAGGAGATCATGTAGCACCTTATAATGAATTGACTAATTGTACATTACATAATGGAAAAGCTAATGAATTAGGGTTCCCGTTCCGAGGATTGAAAATAGAAATAGAAAAAGTATTACGTTATTACATACATGCAATGAAATGATCATAAATCCCCCGGTGGCAATCCGGGGGATTCTGGAGGATTTCGACAATACTAATTTTACATTACCAAACTTACCTTATACGCACGACTAATGTTTTTGTGATTGAATTGCTTGTAAATACTTTTCATTTACCCGGTCCCAGTTCACTGTATGCCACCAGTTGGTAACAAATTCTGGGCGACGATTTTGGTACTTTAAATAATAGGCATGTTCCCATACATCAATGACAAGTAATGGGATTTTGCCTTCTTGCAAAGGTGTATCTTGATTAGGTGTACTCATTACAGTAAGTTCTTCACCATCAAGGACAAGCCATCCATAACCACTTCCAAAACGGCTAATTGCTGCTTTAGACAGTTGATCTTTTAAGTTGTCAAAGGTATTGAAATAATAATCAATTACTTTTGCAACGTCTCCATTAGGCTCGCCGCCACCCCGTGGGCTCATTACTTCCCAAAAAAGACTATGACAATAATGTCCACCACCGTTATTTCTGACAGCTGTAACAATTTCCTTTGGTAAAGCTTCTAAATTACATAGTAACTCTTCTAAAGATTTATTATGTAATTCCGAATAGTTTTCTAATGCGGCATTCAAATTATTTACGTATGTCGCATGGTGCTTTGCATGATGAATAGAAAGTGTATTGCTATCGATATATGGCTCTAGTTCATCATAGTCATATGAAAGCTTTGGCAATTGAAATGAAGACATGACATTTCCTCCTTTCTCTCTAAAAGTTGGTCTAGGTAAAAATAATTTACCTGAGTAAAAAATACACCTATTTTTCATGAAAGTCAATAGTAATCTCTTAATTTTCTGAAAGATAGTACAATAAAAGTAACACTTCGACTTTCGTTTGTGACTCTTATTCTTTTTGCTTATACTGTAAAGTAGTAACGTTTTGTTGAAATAGAAGGAGATCGCTTATGAGTAAAACGAAGCAATTAATAGAGGAAGCGAGTCATTTTATTACGATTTGCTATAAAGAGCTTAATAAAGAACAATTCATAGAAGAACGCATGAAAGAAATTCGAGTTGAAATAGAGAAGACGGGGACGTATGAACATACATTTGAAGAACTTGTTCACGGATCGCGAATGGCATGGCGCAATAGTAATCGATGTATCGGAAGACTATTTTGGAGTAAGATGCACATATTAGATGCACGTGAAGTAAATGATGAGGAAGGTGTATATAATGCATTAATTCATCATATTAAATATGCAACGAACGACGGAAAAGTGAAACCGACCATTACAATTTTTAAGCAATATCAAGGTGAAGAAAATAATATACGAATTTATAATCACCAATTGATTCGGTATGCAGGATATAAAACAGAAATGGGAGTGATTGGTGACTCTCATTCCGCTGTGTTTACAGATTTTTGTCAAGAACTTGGCTGGCAAGGAGAAGGTACGAATTTCGATGTATTACCACTTGTGTTTTCTATAGATGGAAAAGCGCCTATATATAAAGAAATTCCGAAAGAAGAAGTAAAAGAGGTACCAATTGAACACCCAGAATACCCAATTTCGTCACTTGGAGCAAAATGGTATGGGGTTCCAATGATTTCAGATATGCGCTTAGAAATTGGCGGTATTTCCTATACAGCAGCTCCGTTTAATGGATGGTATATGGGAACAGAGATTGGGGCACGTAACTTAGCGGATCATGATCGCTATAATTTACTTCCAGCAGTTGCGGAAATGATGGATTTGGATACATCGAGAAACGGTACGTTATGGAAAGATAAGGCATTAGTTGAATTAAACGTGGCTGTTTTACATTCCTTTAAAAAACAAGGAGTTAGTATTGTTGACCATCATACTGCGGCGCAACAATTTCAGCAATTTGAGAAGCAAGAAGCTGCTTGCGGTCGTGTTGTAACGGGCAATTGGGTGTGGCTCATTCCGCCGTTATCTCCAGCTACCACTCATATTTATCATAAACCGTATTCGAATGAAATTTTGAAGCCGAATTTTTTTCATAAATAGTTTGTAGTATAGGGCATTTTCTGTGAAAATATAATTTTTTTTAACTACTGTTACGTAGCAAATGGAAGCCTTTACCCTCGGTTATTTTTGGAAGGAGCTTTTTGAACCAAGGAGTTCCTTATGTTATAATCAAATTTCTGTTTCGAAGACCTTATAGAAATATAAGGTCTTTTATTTTGCTTTTTTATGTAAGAGGAATAGAAATTTTCTTTTAAATAAGGGATTTAGCATATTTTTAGGGACAACATAAGTGTGTAGGAAATAGATGAATTATTATGCTTATATAATCATTGTGTTTTGGGTGTAAACAATAAAACATAATAAAGTTGTTTTTTAGATTGCTGAGGAAGGAGGAAGTGTAAATGAGGATGAAGAGTCGAAAAACGGATTGGCCTGTATTTCTTATTAGTGGTGGTTCGCTTTTATTATTTGTAATTGCGGTTTTCTTAAATAAAAATTATGTAGAGGGAGTCATTAATAGCAGTTTTGCAGCTTCAATTAAATATTCTGGTGCCTTATGGCAATTTTTGTTAATTGGTACATTTATTGTTGCAATGTGTATGGCATTCTCGAAATATGGAAGAGTTAAACTTGGGGGATTAGAAAAACCTGAGATTAGTACGGCAAAGTGGCTTGCTATTATTATGTCGACATTACTTGCCGGAGGTGGCGTTTTTTGGGCAGCTGCAGAGCCAATGTACCACTTGATGACGGTGCCGCCGATACATGAAGGTATATCTGCTGGAACGAAAGAAGCAGTAATGCCTGCTTTAGCACAAAGTTATATGCATTGGGGTTTCTTGGCTTGGACGATTTTAGGTACAATCAGTGCGGTAGTTATGATGTATGGGCATTATCATAAAGGTATGCCGTTAAAACCTCGAACGCTTTTATATCCTATTTTTGGTGAGAAATTGCGAAAGAGTTTGCTTGGAACAATGATTGATGCATTTGCCATTATTGCGGTAGCTGCAGGGACGATTGGACCGATCGGATTTTTAGGCTTACAAGCAAGTTATGGCCTACAGGCATTGTTTAATATTCCTGATGTTTTTACTACTCAATTAGCAATTATTATTTGTGTAGTTGCGGTTTCTACTATATCTGCAGTAACAGGAATTAATAAAGGGATTCAAATTATAAGCGATTTAAATGTTAAATTAGCGATTTTATTAATGGTATTTGTATTATTATGTGGACCAGGTGGATTTATTATTGATTCGTTTGTATCTTCGTTTGGATTTTATATAAATGAATTTATTCCAATGAGCACATACCGCGGTGATACAGGTTGGTTAGGATCGTGGACAATCTTTTTCTGGGGATGGTTTATTGGATATGGACCGATGATGGCAATTTTAGTGAGCCGTATTTCAAGAGGAAGAACGATTCGAGAAATCATCGTTGCAATTGGAATTATTGCACCTATTATTACAACATTTTGGTTTACAATTCTGGGAGGGTCAGGTGTGTTTTATGAATTAATGAAGCCTGGTTCTATTTCAAGCGCATTAAGTGAATCGGGTATGCCAGCTGCTATGATTGCAATTACAGAACAACTGCCACTCTCTCATATTATTGGACCGGCATTTCTTTTATTAACAATTTTATTTGTAGTGACAACAGGAGATTCAATGGCTTATTCGATTTCGATGGCAGTGACTGGAGACGGAGATCCTAGAATTAGCTTACGAATTTTTTGGTCGCTTATTATGGGAGCAGTTGCGGCAATTCTGTTATACATGGGTGAGGGAAGTATTAACGCCTTACAATCATTCATCGTAGTAACAGCTGTCCCCGTATCCATTCTGTTACTCCCAATGCTATGGCTAGCGCCTAAAGTTGCAGGGGAACTAGCATTAAAACAAGGCATTGTAAAAGAAGAAGATAAAACTAGCTTCTTGTTCCAAAAAGCTAGTAGATCAAAATAAATAATTGTATTTATATAAAAAGAGGAAGCATTTCATCTGAAATGCTTCCTCTTTACTATTTATTTAACTATGATCATACTCTGTACAGTTTCAATCTATTCTAATACTTTATCTTTCGTCTCTGGGACACATAGTAGCATTGTAATTAAACCGATTGGATAGATAATGAAGATAAGAGATAATGCGCCCATTAAATTACCACCTGCAGCAAGTAATCCGATAATAACAGGTCCAAAGCCAGCTAAACCACGTCCTGTACCGAAAATAAAGTTTTCTGCTGTAGAGCGAGCTTCAGCAGGATAGTTTTCAGCTAAAATTGCTCCGAATCCTCCCATCATGCCATTTGCGAAGAATCCAAGCAATGCGCTGCCCCATAACAATAATGTTGGATTTGTGAATAAGAAGAAGTAAATGAGACAGTATATAGTACCACCGACATAATAGATTGTAAAAGTTTTACGGCGACCAATTTTATCAGCTAGAATTCCAAAAATTGCAATTCCAATTAACATACCGATCGTAGAGATGAACATCCAACCACTAGCTTTTGCTAATGTATAGTTATATTTATTCGCTAAAATAGTTGGCATCCATGTAAAGATACCATAATATCCGAAGTTCTGGATGAATGACATAATAATAAGGCCAATAGTTGTTACTGTTACTTTTTTATTTGCAAATAGCTTTCGAAGTGGGAACTTTTTCATTTGTTTTAGTTGTTCAGCCTCAGTAGTTGTTAAACTGCCTGCAACCTCTTTTTGTAACAATTCTTTTTTGTATTGTTGTTTTTGTTCCCATATTTTCGGTTCACTTAAACTTTTTCGTACATAAACAGCTAATAAAGCGGGAATAAGTCCAAATAGGAAAACAGCTCTCCACCCAAAATGTGGGACGATAAATGCTGGAAGGAGTGAAGCTACTAGTACGCCAAATTGCCATCCAAGTGCAACAACAGATGTCGCCTTAGCGCGCATTTCTTTAGACCATGTTTCAGTTACGATGGCCATTCCAATCCCGAATTCACCACCAACTCCCATTCCTACTAAAAAGCGAAGAATTAATAATTGCCAATAATCTGTTGCGAAATAAATAAGTGCTGTTGCGAGTGAAAATAGTAAGATTGTGAAGGCCATCGTACGGATACGCCCAAATAAATCAGCAATAAATCCAAATAAATAAGACCCAATTAGCATTCCTATTGTAGTAGCTAAAGTTAAGTTCCCACCTTCAACAGGGCTTAAATGAAATTCTTTTAAAATGTAGACGAGTACGAAAGATAAGAGCAACATATCTAAGCCTTCTGCTGCATATCCTAGCGCAGACCCAAATAGTGTTTTATATCTTTTCTCTTTCGTCTCCTCTGTTGTTGATTGTACATCAGTAGTGACGTTCATCATTATTCCTCCTTATTTTCTTCTACAGTCGCTATGGAAGAATAACAAAAGGCCTTCTCACCTGATATGATGAGAAGGCCAAAAAAGCATACGTATTCCTAGAAAAGAACATACGTATATTGTATTCCGACTTCCTTCTCAACCTCACGGGGTTGGGTTAAAGGACTGTATTATATTACTTTATTTTTAGCACTCTTCTATTAGATTGTCAAATAAAGAGGGAATTGTTATGTGTAAAATATTGCAAAAGGTATTTCATTCTTCTTGACGCCCACTTCACTATTTTCCGATAATAAAACTAACTACTATAAAAGGGAATGAATCACAGATGCTAAATTTAGTACTTATGATGATTGAACGCGTCGGACTTATTGTTATTTTAGGATTTTTACTTTCGCATATTAAAACATTCAGGCGCCTTCTTCATAAGCAAGATGGTTATGTAGATAAGCTTAAGCTTATTTGTATTTTTTCGGTGTTTACAATTGTAAGCAATTACACTGGGATTGAAATAGCGGGTAATACGATTATGAATGAAAATTGGCTACAGGGTGTTTCTTCATCGAGCACAATCGCGAATACACGTATTATGGGTGTTGGAATTAGTGGATTGCTCGGCGGACCTATCGTCGGAATTGGAGTAGGATCAATTGCTGGTATTCACCGCTATATGCTTGGCGGGACGACGGCGCTAAGTTGTGCAATCTCTTCAATTTTAGCGGGCGTTATAACTGGTTATATCGGATACATTTTTAAAAAATATAACCGTACAATTACACCTAAGTTTTCAGCGGTTTTAAGTGTTTTTATCGTTTCTTTAGAAATGATTATGATCTTATTAATTGTAGAGGATGGAATGAGCATTGTGAAAACAATTGCGATACCAATGATCCTTGTAAATAGCTTTGGAAGTTTTATTTTACTTTCTATGATACAAGCTATTTTGCGTCAGGAAGAGAACGCAAAGGCACTTCAGACTCATAAGGTATTACGTATTGCAGATAAAACGTTACCGTATTTTCGCCAAGGCTTAACAGAAGAATCGTGTAAGCATGTGGCACAAATTATTCACCGCTTTACAGGAACAGATGCGGTATCCTTAACAGATACAGAGAAAATATTAGCTCATGTTGGATTAGCATCAGATCACCATATTCCTTCACATAGTTTAATAACTGGTTTGTCGAAAGAAGTGTTACACACAGGAAAAATAATGAAAGCAAAATCACGTGAGGTTATTAATTGTCAACATGAAGGCTGCCCTTTGCAAGCGGCGATTGTTATTCCACTAACTTCACATGGAAATACGATAGGGACATTAAAACTGTATTTCAAAAATCCTAACCAGTTAAGTCGTGTGGAAGAGGAATTAGCAGAAGGGTTAGCAAAAATATTCTCTACACAACTTGAATTAGGGGAAGCTGAGTTGCAAAGTAAATTATTGCAAGATGCGGAAATAAAGGCATTACAAGCACAAATTAACCCACACTTTTTATTTAATGCGATTAATACAGTATCAGCTTTATGCCGAACAGATGTAGAAAAAGCAAGGAAGTTATTATTACAGCTTAGTGTGTATTTCCGTTGTAATTTACAAGGGGCACGACAGTTATTGATTCCACTAGAACAAGAATTAAACCATGTACAGGCATACTTATCGCTAGAACAAGCAAGGTTTCCAAATAAGTATGAAGTAAAGGTGTATATTGAGGATGAGCTAAAGACAACTTTAGTACCACCATTTGTTCTTCAACTATTGGTTGAAAATGCATTGCGACACGCTTTCCCGAAGAAGCAACCAGTATGCCAAGTGGAAGTGCATGTTTTTGAAAAAGAGGGTATGGTTCATTTTGAAGTAAAAGATAATGGGCAAGGAATTGAGGAAGAACGTTTAGAACAATTAGGAAAGATGGTAGTTTCGTCCAAGAAAGGGACTGGAACAGCTTTATATAATATTAATGAACGTCTTATTGGGCTATTTGGAAAAGAAACGATGCTTCATATCGAAAGTAAATTAAACGAGGGGACAGAGATTACTTTTGTTATTCCAAAAAAAGTAGGGGAGGAAGAGCAGATTGTTAAAAGTACTAGTAGTTGATGATGAAATGTTAGCACGCGATGAACTAAAGTATTTATTAGAAAGAACGAAGGAAGTTGAGATAATTGGTGAGGCTGATTGTGTAGAGGACGCATTAGAAGAGCTAATGAAAAACAAACCAGATATTGTTTTCCTAGATATTCAGTTATCTGATGATAACGGATTTGAAATCGCGAATATATTAAAGAAGATGAAAAATCCACCTGCCATTGTATTTGCGACTGCCTATGATCAATACGCGTTGCAAGCATTTGAAGTAGATGCGTTAGACTATATTTTAAAGCCATTTGATGAAGAACGTATTGTACAAACATTAAAGAAGTATAAAAAACAAAAGCAGTCGCAAATAGAAACGAAGCAAGAAATAAAAGGGGCAGATGTAACGGCAGAGATGCATAAATTAGCATTACCAATTGAAGAATCAATTGTACTTGTAAATATTGAAGATATTATATATGTAGGGCTTGTGGATGGAAAAGTGACAGTAAAAACAATGAGGGACACATATATAACACACGATACACTTGTGATTTTGGAAAAGAAGTTGCCGCAAGCAAGTTTTATGCGTGTACATCGTAGCTTTATTGCAAATATTAATCATATTACTGAAATCCAGCCGTGGTTCAATTCTACGTATAATTTAATTATGAAAGAAGGATCAAAAGTACCTGTTAGTCGTACATATGCAAAAGAACTCAAGAAGCTGCTTCGTATTTAAGAAGCAGCTTTTGTATTTCATCCTTTTGTATTTGTAACTGATTCTGTATATTTGACGTTCTGTTATGTAAACGCTTACCAAGGCGGGTATATCCTATACAATAAAGGTACCAAATCGAAAGAGGTGGCCAAAATGAGTACGAAAAAAGTATATAGTTTCTTATCACAAGCATTCATATTCTCAGCTATTATGTTAATTTCTAATATTATTGCAACACATTTACCAATTCCGATGCCTTCATCGGTAATCGGGTTAGTCATTTTATTTAGTCTATTATGTTTAAAGGTTATTAAATTGGAACAAGTTGAATCACTTGGAACAGCTTTAACAGGTATTATCGGATTCCTTTTCGTCCCATCAGGTATTTCGGTTATTAATTCTCTTGGTGTAATGGGACAATATTTTGTACAAATTTTAACTGTAATTGTTGTCGCGACAGTTATTTTACTCGCTGTAACAGGATTATTTGCACAATTTATTTTAGGAAAAGATGAAAAAGAAACAGAAGATACAAAAGAATTGAAAGTAGTAAATAAAGGACGCAAGCACGGAAAAGTTGCGTAACCATTTTAGTATATATTGTTAGGAGGGAATGAACATGGCAAGCACAATGACTCCATATTTCGGAATCGTCGTTTCATTAATCGCATACGGAATCGGAACATTATTATTCAAGCATTCAAAAGGGTTCTTCTTATTCACACCATTATTCGTAGCGATGGTATTAGGGATTGTCTTTTTAAAAGTAGGTAACTTTACTTTCGAAGAATATAATACTGGTGGAAAAATGATTAGCTTTTTCTTAGAGCCAGCAACAATCGCGTTTGCAATTCCATTATATAAACAAGTGGATAAGTTGAAAAAATATTGGTGGCAAATTTTATCAGCTATCGTGGTTGGATCTATTTGTTCAGTAATTGTCGTGTTCATTGTTGCAAAAGCAATTGGCCTAGATACAGCAGTAATGAATTCAATGTTACCACAAGCGGCAACAACAGCAATTGCGTTACCAATCTCTGAAAGTATTGGTGGTATACCAGCAATTACATCGTTTGCAGTAATCTTTAACGCAGTTATCGTATACGCATTAGGAGCGTTATTCTTAAAAACATTTAGAGTGAAACATCCAATTGCAAAAGGTTTAGCACTGGGAACAGCAGGTCATGCATTAGGAGTGGCAGTAGGAATTGAAATGGGTGAAGTAGAGGCAGCTATGGCAAGTATTGCTGTAACAGTAGTTGGAGTTGTAACGGTAGTTGTCATACCGATGTTCATGCCATTCATTGGATAGTAAAACTTACTTAAAAAATGAGAAAAGCAAGCTATTTGTAGGACAGATTTCTACTGATAGCTTGCTTTTTATGTTACAGTAGTGGTAAGACCTATTTTGAAAAAATGTAAGTTTCCTTAAATCTTTATTAATACTGTGTAGAATACGTTTTGAATTAGGTCATTGTATTGTAAAATAAGAAGTAAGCTACTATAGATCTGCTAAGGTAGGCGTATAATGAGCTTATAAAAATCTTAATATGAATGAATAATTAAAAGTAGAAAAGAGAGAAAAATCTACTTATTAACGTTTTACTTTATAGGACAGGAGAGAGTACTCGTCGATTATGCAAATAAAAAACCTGTTTCAAAGCAAAGGATTTCAGAGGTTACTCGTATTAGTAATACTTGCTCTCGTATTATATGGGCTGCAAAGTATGTTGAATTTAATATTAATTACGTTTATTCTTACGTATTTAATGGATCGATTCCAAAAGTTTATTTCTCGCAAATTAGACCACTTTATGCCCATTAATCGAAAGCTCATTATAGCATTTCTATATGTTATGTTAATTGGCGGAATTGCTATTACGCTATTTAAATATTTACCAGTATTAACGATACAAATTTCACAATTGATTTATCAATTTAACGTATTTTTAAGAAACCCACCGGACAGTGAATTAATTAAGTATGCAGTTAATGCTGTTAATCATATGGAACTTTCGAAGTATGTAGGACAAGGCGTTGACATTTTGTATAAATCGATTACGAATGTTGGGAAATTTGGCCTTCAAGTGTTACTTTCTTTAATTTTAAGTTTATTTTTCTTATTGGAGAAAGCTCGTATCGTTGCTTTTACTGCAAAATTTAAAGAGAGCAGACTTGCAATTTTCTATACTGAAATCGAGTACTTCGGTAAGAAATTTGCACGTTCATTCGGAAAAGTAATCGAAGCCCAATTTTTAATTGCAGTTGTTAACTGCGTTTTATCCGTTATTGCATTATGGATATTAGGATTCCCACAATTATTAGGTTTAGCGTTAATGATCTTCTTACTTGGTTTAATTCCAGTAGCTGGGGTTATCATTTCGTTATTCCCGCTTTGTATGATTGCTTACAATATCGGCGGTATTATGTACGTTGTTTATATTTTAGTTATCGTAACAGTCATTCATGCGCTTGAAAGTTACGTGTTAAATCCGAAGTTTATGTCACAAAAAACAAACTTACCAATTTTCTATACGTTTATGGTATTAATCTTCTCGGAACACTTCTTAGGTGTATGGGGATTAATTATCGGTATTCCAATCTTCATTTTCTTATTAGATGTCTTAGATGTGACAAGTGATGAAATGGAGAAGGACGCTGGGAAAAAATAAAGTGAAGAGAAAAAAGCATCGATGTTCGATGCTTTTTCTTTTATAACATGATGTTTCTTATGCCATACTGTAAGGAGAAGATAGAATAGGGGTGAAAGAATGGCTGTAAATGAAAAGGTAGAATTAGCTACATTTGCTGGAGGGTGCTTCTGGTGTATGGTTTCGCCATTTGAAGAGATGGAAGGAATTATAAAGGTTGTTTCTGGCTATACAGGTGGTCATAAAGAGAATCCAACATATAAAGAAGTATGTTCAGAAACGACGGGACATTATGAGGCAGTACAAATTACATTTGATGCAAATAAAATGCCGTATGAAGAGTTATTAAATATATATTGGAGACAAATTGATCCGACTGATGTAGGTGGGCAATTCCACGATCGCGGACAGTCTTACGAAACAGTGATTTTTTATCATAATGAAGAACAACATAAAAAAGCAGAGGCTTCAAAAGAAGGGCTTGCAAGGAGTGGGCGCTTTTCAAAGCCGATTGCGACAAAAATATTGCCAGCTGCTACGTTTTATCCCGCAGAGGAATATCACCAAGGATATCATAAGAAAAATGAATTCCGCTACGAGTTATACCGTAAGGGCTCAGGGCGAGATGCGTTTATTAAGCAACATTGGCCAAAGGATAATGCTCATTTAAAGGAAAAACTGAATGAGATGCAATTTTATGTAACACAGGAAAATGGTACAGAACCACCATTTCGAAATGAGTATTGGAATCATAAAGAAGAAGGTCTTTATGTAGATATCGTTTCAGGTGAACCTTTGTTTACTTCTCTAGATAAATTTGATAGTGGATGTGGATGGCCTAGTTTTACAAAGCCAGTTATGTCAGCTAGTGTGAAGGAAAAAATGGATGTGAGTCATAATATGACGCGTACAGAAGTGAGAAGTAAGGAAGGAGATTCACATCTCGGGCACGTATTTCCAGATGGCCCAGGACCGAATGGACTTCGCTATTGTATAAATTCAGCAGCTCTTCGATTTATTCCAAAAGAGGAATTAGAAAAAGAAGGCTATGGTGATTTCCTAATCTTGTTTGGAAATAAAAAATAACCTCGCAATTAGCGAGGTTATTTTTTTGTTACTTTACTTTTTTCTTTTTAAACTTGCTTAATACTTCATAAACGATTGGAACAATAAGAAGTGTTAATAATGTTGAACTTGTTAATCCACCAATTACTGTTACACCAAGTCCTTTAGAAATTAAGCCGCTACCTTCAAATCCTAATGCGAGCGGGATAAGAGCACCGATTGTTGCAATTGCAGTCATTAAAATCGGGCGAAGGCGTGTTGCACCAGCCTCTAATAAAGCTTCACGTGTTGATAGACCTTCATTTTCTTTATGAATAACGCGGTCGATAAGCACGATTGCGTTTGTTACAACGATACCGATTAACATAAGGGCACCGATCATTGCAGAGACACTTAAAGTTTCACCAGAGATTAATAAGGCAACAAGAGCTCCAATGATTGTAAATGGTAGCGAGAATAAAATTGCGAATGGTGCAAGAGCACCGCCAAATGTAACGACAAGAACGAAGTATACAATAGCAATCGCAGCTAACATCGCTAAGCCAAGTTGCTTGAATGATTCTTCAATATCTTTTGTAACGCCTCCCATAGAAACATCTACGCCAGAAGGAAGATCCATTTTATCTACTTCTTTTTGAACTGCGGCTGATGCTTTTGAAACGTCATCAGATGTTAGTTTTGCACTTACTTCCGCATAAACACGGCCATCGCGGTGTTTCACTGTATTCGAAGTTTCTCCTTCTTTTACAGTCATCACATCTTTTACAGCCACTTCATTACCAAGCGGCGTTGTAATTTTACGATTTGTTAAGTCATCGATTGTTTCATAATTTTGTTTTTCAGCTTCTACATATACATTGATATCTTTACCGTCTTTTTTAATTGTTGTCAGAACAGGGCGATCATGTTGATTAGAAAGTCCCATTCCAATTTGTGCAGCCGTTAGACCCATTTTACTTAGCTTTTCCTGATCTGCGACTAAAGTGTATTCTGCGTATGTTTTTGCAATACTAGAGTCTATATCTTTTAAGTCTTTGTTTTTCTTCATTATGTTTTGAATATCTTTTACGACAGGCTTAATGTCTTCTGAGCTATCTCCGTAAACGTATAACTTGATTTCGTTACTACCGCCACTTGCCCCGAAGTCTTGGTTTTTCCATTCACCTTTTCCAGACATCTTCTGTAAATCTTTAACGACTTGTTCTTTCTCTTTTTCGAAGTTTTTCGTGTCATTATCATATTGTACGAAGAACATTGCTTGATTTGATTGACCAGGACTCATTGGGTTTTCGCCACCTAATGAGAATTGAATTGTTTTGACGTTTTTATTATCTTGGAAGTGCTTCTCAGCTTTCGTTGCAATTTTTTCAACGTCTTCTAACGTTTGACCTGGTTCAGGGTTGTATGTTGCAATGATCATTTTTTCTTCTTCAGATGGTAAGAAACTTACACCAATGATTGGCACAAGTGCAAGACTACCAACTAATAGAAGGATAGCGATACTTGATGTAATAATTTTGTGATTTAAAGCCCATGCAAGTATGCGTTTATAAATATTTGCTAATTTACTTGGTTTTTCTTCATGATGTACTTCTTTTTCCCTCATGCTCTCTTTCTTAAATAAAGAGTGAGCTAGCATCGGTACGATTGTAACTGCTACTAGCAACGATGCTAATAAAGCGAAGACGATAGTTAAAGCGAATGGTAAGAACATTTCACCAATCATACCTTTTACTAGTCCAAGCGGTAAAAATACAGCAATTGTTACAATGGTAGAAGACATAATCGGAATAAACATTTCTTTTGTAGCTTCACGAATTAAATCTTTCCCGCGTAGTTTCTCTCCTGATAACGACATACGTCGGTAAATATTTTCGATAACAACAATGGAGTCATCCACAACGCGCCCGATAGCGACTGTCATTGCCCCGAGCGTCATAATGTTAAGCGTAATATCCATTTGTTTTATAACTAATACAGCAATTAATAAAGAAAGTGGTATGGAAACGACAGAGATTAATGTTGTTCGGATATTTCGTAGGAACAACATAATAATAACAATCGCAAAGATAGCACCAAAAATGGCTTTACTTAGCATTGTTTCTACTGATTTCTCAATAGGTGCACCTTGGTCGAATGTTGAAATAATCTCTAAGTCTTTATATTTTTTCTCAAGTTCTTTTACTTTATCTTTAACAGCATTTACAACATCAACTGTGTTCGCGTCAGCCGCTTTTACAATTTGAATTCCAATTGCTTCTTTTCCATTTGTTCGAGAAATAGATTCCGCTTTTCCGACTTCTTTAATATCAGCAATTTCGTCTAATGTAACTGTCGGAATCCCGTTGTTCATAGCGGCTGGATTCATTTGCGGCACTTGTGTACCAGCTCCGGCATTTTGACTACCTTGACCGCTTGCTGATGAAGGAACAGCAGGGATTTTTAATTCTTTTAATGCTTTCATTGTTGTAATATTTCCATCTACAACAACTGACTTTTCTGTGTCTTTAAATGTATATAAACCAAGTGGTAAAGATACGTCCGATCCTTTAATTACATTTTTTACAGTATCTTCACTTAAACCTAATTCTTTCATCTTATCTTTTTTGAAGACAAGTTGTACTTCATCTACTTGTTGACCTGAAATTTGAACAGATGCGACCCCATCAAGTCCTTTTAATCCTGGAACAACATTTTTTTCTACATTTTCAGTTAAGGTAGCTAAAGATTCATTTTTACTTGCTACGCTTAATGAAATTACAGGAAAGGCATTGAAGTTCACACGTGAAACTTTCGGGTCCTTTACGCCTTCTGGCAGTTTCACATTTGCGAGAGCTTCTTTTATTTCTGTTTCAGCCTTTTCCATATTTTTATCAAAATCATATTCTACCTGAATGGAAGATGCATTTTGAAAAGATGATGAACTAACAACGTTTACACCACTTAAATTTTGCAGTTGCTCTTCCATCGGTTTTGAAACTTTATCAGCTACTTCTTCTGGTGTAGCACCAGGATAAACCGTGGTTACTGTTACAACAGGTGTTGTAATATCAGGAATTGTTTCCAGCTTCATATTCAGCCCAGAATAAATACCTGCAATGGTAACGATAATGGTTAGTAGCCAAACTGCGAACTTATTTTTTAACGAAAAATTAATAATTTTGTTCATGTTTGCGCTCCCTTTGTATTATATTGACCAACTGGTCAGTCTAATACATAATATAACTGACTGATTGGTCAGCCGTCAATGAAAAGGGATGGTATAATACATTCATAATAAGATGCGAGATTAAATTTAGGAGAGACATGATATGAAAGAAAAAGAGCGCTTAATTATAGAGATGGCTATGAAGTTATTTGCGACTAAGGGTGTAAATGCGACATCAGTGCAGGAAATTGTGACAGCTTGTGGCATATCTAAGGGAGCCTTTTATTTATACTTTAAATCAAAAGAGGAACTTTTATTAGCGACACTTCGATATTACTATGACAAGATTCAAAACAAAATGATGGATATTGAAAAAGAGTCGTTATTGCCACGTGAAAAATTTGCAAAACAATTGCATTGCCAGTTTAATGATATACAAAAGCATAAAGAATTTATTATTATGCATGCAAGGGAAAATGCGATTCCTTTTAATAAAGAAGTAGAAGAATTTATGATGCGGATGAAGTTAGAGTCTCACGCATTTTATCGGAATAGTTTACTGTCTATTTATGGTGATAAGGTTATGCCATATTTATTAGATTTAGTCATTATGGTAGAAGGCATATGCCGGGGATATTTAGAACTAATTATTTTACAAGCGCCAGAAATAGACTTATCTTACGTCTCGGCTTTTATTTTGAAAAGAGTGGATCATTTAGTAGATGGATTGGTAAAATCTTCAGAAGAACCTGTGTTACATGAAGAAAGGCTTGGAGAATTTCTTTGTAAATCAGAGCTTATTAAGGAGCAGGTTAAGGAACATTTTTTAAAAGAAATTATTGTGTTTAAACGTACTTTAGCAGATCAATTAGAAGATGAGGAATTGCTTGTTACATTAGATGTTTTGGAGGCAGAAATGAGGATGCAAAATCCAAGAATTCCGGTTATCCAAGGGATGTTGTTCAATTTAGAGGCATATCCAACTTTAAAAGAATTCCGTTTGAGGCTTATGGGCTATTACAATATAAAAAGGTAACAATGATAGTTTTCATTGTTACCTTTTTATTATTTAGGTCTTTCATCTGAATTCACTAGCTTAGAAGTATCGAAATTCCGTATTTCATTAGAGAAGTTAGTTAATCTTTGTTCGTAATCTCGTTTATTAGTAATCGGTTCAGTTGTAGCTAATTGTTTTACAATCCAATCATTTATATATCTGTAATAATGCGTTTGGTCAGACATATAATTAGAAAGATTATACGTAACTTCTTTTTGATCTTGGAAATCATAGAGTTTTACATTTTTTAGTTGTGCTAATTTAGTGTATACTTCTTTTTTAAATAACATATTTTCCTTTGTATGCTTTGAGTCGTTTTTATCCATAACTACGTGATATGTTACTGGATATGGCGCATAGAAAAATGTAAACTGTACTTCCGGGTTTTGTTTTACAAATTCAATAATATTAGAATCAAAAGATTTAAGCATTTGTTCATGATACCAACCATCGCTGATTGATTGATGAGGTGTTCCGTCAACAACCCTTTTAGCTATATCTACTGAGAAATTTGGCTCGTCATCTCCAAATTTGTATAGCCAGTGGGGATCCTGTGGAGATTTTGTTGGATCTAGTTTTAACTTCATATTCTGCAATGCTATTTTTCGAGAATACGGGCTAATTAAATATTGGATATCATTCAACTTATTTGTATCATACATGTAAGTTGGAAATGGTGAAGCACCTTCTGATACCCATTCAGGTTTTCCAGAGAATGAATATAAATTAAGCTCCCAAATAATATTTTTAACAGTTTTTGAATGCGTAGCTAACTGGGCTGTCATATTTTGTTCCCTAGCTGTTGAACCTGGAAGAGAGCCATTAAAGCTGGTAGTATGAAGTAATTTATTAGCGTCAGGTTCAAGGAAGTTTCTTCCCATAGAAGTTCCTACAAATAAGGTATCATAATCCATATGTTTAATAAGTCCAGGCATTTGATAGCGTTCAGTAGCATAAAAATAATCGTTCTTCTTAAATTTATATACATACAATGGGTCAAGCTTATAAACAATAGAGCAAACTATTCCAGATAAAATGAAAAGGAATATAATAAACCAACATATAAAACGTTTATACATATTTTTCACCTACGGTTATTAGAAATTAAAGTATAAGAATGAACTTACACGATTTAAATACATCAAAGAAAGTATAAACATGCTAGCTAATGCAAGAGCATAAATCGGTTTTGGACGGAAAGATTCTAATTTTTCTATAGAATTTTTTGTAAATAATACAATAGCGATTCCAATTGCTAGGTATAAAATAGTTTGGAAGTTAAAATGATCACCAGTCACTTGGAACGGGAATAAATTACAAATTGAATAAATTAAATTATCCATTATAGACACACCAGTTAATGTTTCTGGACGGAATTGAATAAGTGCTGTTTGGATGTGTAAGTAATTTACGTTGAACATGCGATTTAACATAGTTAATGCATCTTCTACAGAAGTAGCTCTGAAGAACACCCATGTTACATGTACAAATCCCATTGTTAAAATCCAAGCAATAAATTTAGGCATTTTTCCACCTAAGTTTTTAAATAATCGATGTATTACAATAGCTAATCCGTGTAAAACGCCCCAAATAACAAACGTCCATCCAGCGCCATGCCAAATTCCACTTATAAGAAAAATTGTAAATAAATTTAAATAAGTACGAATTTGCCCTTTTCGACTCCCACCCAATGGAATATATACATATTGGGTGAAAAATCGTCCTAATGTCATATGCCAACGTCTCCAAAAATCTTGAATACTTAAAGATTTATAAGGAGAGAAGAAGTTAATTGGTAGTATAATGTTGAATAACAACGCTGCACCTATTGCCATATCACAATATCCACTAAAATCAAAATACAGTTGTAATGTATACGCAAGTGATGAAACCCATGCATCGGTCGTAGATAGTTGATTTACATTGCTAAAGCCAAAATCAGCCCATTGTGCTAGTGAATCAGCAATTACTACTTTTTTAGTAAGACCAATTCCGAATATGTAAAGTCCTTTTGTAATGTTTTCAATATTCGGCCTTCTTTTAGATTCATCTTGAAATTGAGGGAGGACCTTACTATGATGGACAATGGGTCCTGCAATAAGTTGCGGGAAAAACGTTACGAACAAGCAAAAATCAATAAAATTAAACTTTGTTAATTCCCTCTTATAACAATCTACTAAAAAACCTATCTTTTGGAAGGTAATAAAACTAATGCCTAAAGGCAGTAATAACTTTAATAAAGGTACATCAGTTCCAAATAGGGTATTTATATTATCTAAGAAGAAATCAGAGTATTTAAAGTATCCCAGTAATGAGATGTTAAATACTAAACCAACTATTAAAAATACTTTTCGGGTTTTTTGATTGATTTTTTGTATAATTTGTTGGCCTATAAATGCGTTTGTAAATAATGAAACTCCTATTAGCAATAGGTATTTCACCTCAAAATATGCATAAAAGTAAAGGGACATACCTACTAAAAAAAGTTTCGCGAAATTTTTGTTAACTTTTTGCAATAGGAAATATCCAATTACTGCTATAGGCAAGAATAAAAGCATAAATTCAAAAGAATTAAAAAGCATAATATAGCCCCCAGCATTAATAAAATCTTACTCTATAAAAAACGTGACAACAGAGCAAGATGTTGTCACGCAAAGTATAGTATAGCATAAAATATGGATGAAAATCTTATATCTATTAATTTTTATTTTGAGACCATTCTTCTACATTCCAAACTTTTGTAATCCAATCTTCATAGAAGTCTGGTTCGTGACATACAAGGAGGATTGTTCCTTTATATGCTTTCATAGCCTTCTTAAGTTCTGCTTTTGCTGTAACATCAAGATGGTTTGTCGGCTCATCAAATAGTAGCCAGTTACTTTCTTCACCCATTAGTTTACATAAACGAACTTTTGCTTGTTCTCCACCACTTAATTGACTTAACGGGCGAGAAATATGTTCATTTTTTAATCCGCATTTTGCTAACATCGCACGAATTTGATGCTGGTCTAAGCCAGGGAATGTATTCCATACATCATCAATTGGTGTTATATTGTCAGCTTTAACCTCTTGCTCAAAGTATGCAGGCTCTAAGAAGTCCCCAAGGCTTGTTTTACCGCTTAAAGGTTTAATTTTACCTAAGATTGTTTTTAGTAACGTTGATTTACCAACACCATTACATCCAACGATAGCAATTTTTTCACCGCGTTCAATTGTCATTGATAGCTTTGGTAGTAGTGGATGTGTATATCCAATTTCTACATTTTCACCTTCAAAGACGAAGCGACTACTTGCACGACTTTCTTTAAATGAGAATTCAGGTTTAATTGCTGTTTCCGGGCGATCGATAAGTTCCATGCGGTCAAGTTGTTTTTGACGACTCTTTGCACGACCTGTTGTTGAATAACGGGCTTTGTTCTTTGCAATGAAATCTTCTTGCTTTTTGATAAACTCGCGCTGCTTTTCATAAGCGTTTATATGTTGATTTTTATTGATTTCTGCTAGTTCTAGGAATTTTTCATATGTCGCTGTATAGCGTGTCATTTTTGTGAATTCTAGATGGAAAATAACATCAACACATTTGTTCATAAATTCCGTATCATGAGAAATTAATAAGAATGCATGTGGGTATTCTTTTAAATAATTTGTTAACCAATGAATATGTTCAACGTCTAAATAGTTAGTAGGTTCATCAAGTAATAATACTTCTGGTTGTTCAAGTAATAGCTTTGCAAGCAATACTTTTGTACGTTGTCCACCACTTAGTGCTGAAACATCACGATCTAAACCAATTGCATCAATTCCAAGACCACGTGCAGCCTCTTCAATTTTCATATCTAGTAAATAGAAACCACCTGCTTCAAGTGCATCTTGTATTTCTGCCATTTGCTCAAGAAGTTCTTCTAGTTCTTCTGGTGTAGCAGTTCCCATTTTTTCTGTAACTTCATTTAAAGCTTTTTCTTTTTCAAATAGCGGTAAAAATGCATCCGCTAGTATGTCACGAATTGTACGTCCAGGCGTTAAAACCGTATGTTGATCTAAGTAACCGTAATGTGTGCCCGGTGTCCATTCTACACGACCTTGGTCATGAATAAGCTGACCAGTAATGATATTCATGAATGTTGATTTACCAACACCGTTTGCACCAACTAATCCAACGTGCTCACCTGCTAGTAATCGCATAGATACATCTTTAAATAATGTACGATCGCCAAATGTATGTCCTAATTTTTCAACTGTTAATAAGCTCATAGTATCCTCCGTCCAACTTGAAATAGTACCTTGAATCATGATACTAAATTCTGTGATATAATGCTATTATTTCAAAAAGGTACATTATTCATTTTCCGGATTTTTATAGATGAAATACAGAAAATCGGATGGATTATTATGTTTTTATATGTATATTATTGGGTATTTTTTAATTTAAATGAACAAATGATAATTAAGGTATAAATATGTTGAAGTTAATTAGGTTACTGTATAATTTGTAGAGGTACTATATTTAATAGGGGAACCTGCTATACTAAGTGAAGAGAATTATGAAATATACACTAGAAAAAATAAAAAATTATATTAGTGCTTTACCGGATATCGTTATATATGTGGAAAATAGACAGATCTGGTTTAAATGGAAAGGTGAGCCCTTTCTTGAATGATGTAAAGTATCTATTATATAATATGAAACAATTTTAAATTCTTTTTATGGAGGTCAACAATGCCAAAAATTACGGTACTAATGCCTGTATATAATGGTGAAAAATATTTAAGAGAGTCTGTTGATAGTATTTTGAACCAAACTTTTACAGATTTTGAATTATTAATTATAAACGATGGATCAACAGATAGTAGTATGGAGATTTTGAATTCTTATAGTGATTCACGAATAAGAATAGTGACAAATGAAGTAAATTTAAGGTTGATTAAAACATTAAATAAGGGAATTGATTTAGCAACAGGAGAATATATTGCTAGGATGGATTGTGATGATATAGCAGATCCAAAACGTTTAGAAATTCAATTGCAGTATATGGAGAAGCATCCTGATGTTGCAGTTTGTGGAACGGGTGTTAAAGTTATAGGTCAGAATCGAAAACCGTGGCAAATTTCAGGCTCTTCAGAATTAATAAGAAATTGTTTGTATGTTCGAAGCTGTATGATTCATCCATCTGTGATGATGCGCACAGAATTTTTAAAAGAACACAACATTTATTATGATTTGAATTACTTACATGCTGAAGATTATGAGTTGTTCCAGAGATTAAGTGAGAAGTATAAAGTAATTAACTTAGAGGAGCCACTACTGAATTATCGTTGGTCAGAAACAAGTGTAAGTAGTCTTAATGCCTCCGATCAAGAGGTTATGGCCGCAAAGATTTCTACAGAGGCTTTATCTCGTATTGGAATTGAATTTAATCGCGTACCATTTGCAAGGGGTACATTAACGAAAGAAGAATTATTAGAAGTAAAACGCCAATTAGAAGAACAATATCATAAGGCTAACAAAGAGGATAAAAATATTAAGCAAATATTCCAATTTCTATGGCTTGATATGATTCTTAAAGGAACGAATCATGGTTTATGGAATATAAAAATGTTATTTTCTCCTAAATTTTGTTCTATTTTATTGATGGATAAAGGCCTCCTGACACGTATAATTGCGAAGAGTTTACTGAAGAAGTAATTGGAATCAACTCAATGTTGAAATATTATAATGAGAACAGTTTTTATAAGTTTAAAAATAAGAAAAGAGACGTGCTATTCAAAAGTGAATGGTACGTCTCTTTTTATTACGTCTTTAAGATTTTTTAAATTTAGATGTTAACTTAGAAAGAGCCATGAATAAGATTTCATCTTTTGTCAGGAATAACAACAGAGTATATGCAAGTCCATTTGTGACAACTAATGCTAGAAATAAAGGAATTGTTCCTGACACGTATAGTTGAACTGCATAAGAAATCGGAAAGAATGTAAGGGAATAGAATAAATATTTAAAGTTGGCCATCGTAAATAGGTGATAGTTTACCTTTAAATATTTTTTGATATAAAAATATATATACACAACAAGTAATAGCGTTGCAATTGTTGTTGTCAAAGTTGCTGTCGTTGGTGTAAATAAATTGATCTTTAGCAGTATTACTTTAAGTATAATATTTATAACCCCAAATATTAATAGCGCACGTACCAATATATGTTCTTTACGTTTAATGTACATAATCTGATTTCCAAGAATGGATTGGATACCTAATATAACCATGTAAACAGAAAAAATAGCCAATGTAGGTCCAGCAGCAGCATATTGTGCGCCGCCATAGATTACAACAATTAAATTCGAGACAATGATAATTCCTATAGCTGCTGGGAATAAGGTGATGAAATAAAGTTGAGATATTGTATTTAATAATTTATCATATGCTGTTTCATCATCACCTTCGGATAAGTAAGAAAGCCTTGGTAAGGTTACTTGTATAACGCTTAACATGAGTAAGTTAATAATAGACATAATTTGAAAAGCCATTACATAGAAAGAAACATATTTTTCGCCTACGTATTCTCCAAGGAAGAAGCGATCCAAGTGAGTATAAAGTATATGCGCATTTGAGAAGATGGCGATTAATAATAATGGTTTTAAATGTTTTTTGATAGTAATATTTGAAAAATCGAATTTTACAGTACGTCTTATATATATATAACTAATAATATTATTTAAGAAATTAGAAAGTACTAATAGTCCTGTAAATTGATAAAAATCTTGAGCAGTTTGTACAAAGATAAAAAGCATTACGACATAAATTAATTTTACAATGATGGTCTTTAATGTAATAAAGTCGAAATTTTCGTAGGCTTCATTTAGCCACTCTACATAAAAAATATTTGCAATAAAGTTAAATCCAAATATGAGGAGGATATAAAATAAACCTTTTTCCGCATATCCGAAGTAACTAAATAGTAAATATGCTCCAAATGTTAATAAATTCGTGAAGATACTTAATATAAATAAACTAGTAAATAATTGTTCAGATTTCTTTTTATTATCCTTAATGGCACTAATTTCTCTTAATCCATATTGATGGATGCCAAATACAGCAAAAATAAAGAAGTAAGTAAAAATTGTTTCAGAGAAGTTCACTTTCCCCATCGAAGAGGCACCTAGTGTACGATAAGCATAGGGGCCAACAAGAATTGGAAGTATGACATTGAAAATGTTTAGTAAAATTTTGTATATAATATTTTTAGCAATTGATTTTTGCATAATAGAACCCTTCTAAATATATTTTTAATTTTGTAATGAACCAAAATATTTATTCTAAAATTTTAAAAGTAAAAACAAGAACATCTGTATAAGTTTACCGCATATAAACTTTGTAAATCAACTTTTTATATTATTTATAATGTGTATAAAAGGTAGTTATTCTGTTTGGAGCTGTATACTTGGAATAATAGGTAGTCTATTATGGGAGGCTTTGATTAAGAAATATAATTATTGATTATTTATATCGCTATATGGAGTAACTCCTATAGATTTAACAATTATTTTTTCGCTTTCTGTATCATCCAAATATTGTTTCACTACTTGGATTTTTTCTGTTGAAGAAAATTGAGCCATAAAAAATGCACTCCACTTGTTAGAATATGTCTAACAAGTGGAGTGCCCTTCAATTCTTAATATGAAAGTAAGAGGCTTTTGTATTAAGAATTGAAATGATAGGTTATTCTTTTTCTGTCTCCGTTGCATTTAATTTTTGCTTTAGTAACGCATAATCTTGCGTTAATGTTACAAGTTGATGATGTTGTTTAGAAATTTTTCTTGTTAGGTCAAAAATTAAGATGAAACAGAATAATAATCCAAATAAAAATAAAATGGAAGGGGGATATTCTACTTTTAATAGTTTTCCAATCCAGTTTATAATTTTATCGGTAGAACTTAAAATAGCCATTGCAATACAAACAAAAATCCACAAAACAGCATATTTCGTTTCTAAAGTTCCGCGACGAATAGAATTAATAATTAATAATAATAATAATAAAATAAAGATGAATGAAAAGGTAATTATAGGCATTTATTATCAACCTTTCACGATTTTTTGCATCAATATAGCAAGACTTACCTTAATCATGTAATATGCAGATTTAAAAGGTGTGATAGAAGATTGTCCACCTTGTCGCTCTTGCATATTTACAGATATTTCATTAATGCGAAGTTTTTTCTTTTTTAAATGAATAAGAACTTCTGGTTCTGGATAATCTTTTGGATAATTGTGTGCAAAAATTGTAATTACTTCTCGATTGATAGCACGATATCCAGAAGTTGGATCCATAAATGTTTGTTTTGTTAGTACTTTCAATAGGGCAGTAAAATAAAAAATACCGATTCTTCTGGAAATACTACCTTTATATGCTGTTTTTTCTGTAAAACGTGACCCTAGTACCATATCGCATTCATCTTCAGCGATAGGCTTTATAATTTTATATAAATCATCTGGGTTATGTTGTCCATCAGCATCGAACTGAATCGCAATATCATATCCATTCTCATATGCGTATTTATATCCAGTTTGTACAGCTGAGCCAATACCTAGATTATAGGGTAAATTCACAAGGTGAACAGGAAATTCTTTTACGATTTGAGCTGTTTTATCGTGTGATCCATCATTAATAACGCAAATGCTTAATCCAGTAAAATGCTGTTTTAGTTTTAATAATCTTGTTAATGTATCTGCAATTGCTTCTTCCTCGTTATACGCTGGAATAATAATTAACGTTTTTGGTATTGAAATTGGTACTTCAATAGTCATTACCGCACCATCCCTTATATACTTAATCATATTATGGTTATTTTTAAACGAACTTTATTTAATATACCATTAACAGTATAACAAAATAAAGGAAAAGCTGGTGCATGTTTTAAGAGAACAGATTGAGAATAAAAGGATAAGAGAGAATATTTTGTATAAAAAATACATGCAAGGAAGAAAGAACCTATGCATGTATATGGAAGAGTATCGTATTAAATATTCCAAGGTTTATTTAAAGTTAAAACCTCAGCCATTTCTTTACTTTTTAAACGTCCTTTTTTTCTATTTTCCGCGCGTTCTGAACCGGTTGTGTGTAACCAATGTTCTTCCTCAGTTTCAGGAAGTACTTGTGGTACGGACGAAGGTTTTCCATCTTTTATTGCCACAAATGTAATGAAGCAAGTGGCGGCAATTCTACGCTCGCCTGCTAATAAATTTTCTGCGATTACTTTTACGAAAACTTCCATTGAAGATTTCCCTGTATAACATACAAATGCTTCATAACAAACAGAATCAGCTTGGTGAATTGGGGTTAAAAAATCAACTGAATCAATAGATGCTGTTACGCAATGTTTACGACTATGTCTTGCAGCCGCAATTGAAGCAATACTATCAATTTCTGCTAATAATTTCCCTCCAAAAAGTGTTTGGTGATTATTTAAATCGTTAGGAAAAACACGTGTTGTTTTAATTGCTTTTGATTCTCGCATGAATTTCTTTTCCATATATTCAGCCCCTATAGTCTGTTTTCAATCAGAATAATATGTGTAAGTGGATTACTCATATTAGATATTTAATAAAGTAAAGCGTATTCCAAAAGAGGATTATTTAAACTTCTGTATTTGTATTCATGTAACTGAAAGAAAATTTATTTTATCTAAAATGTAGTGTAAAAGAGGATTCGCTTACATTGCAAGTAAAAAGTAATGACTATATATTTGTCATAGAAATTCCCTATCAGCCGTGTACCCATTCATGATAGAATCGTTTTGTTATGAATGGAAATAGAGGTGCAATGGACATATGAATCATATACAAACAAATTTTTCATCTTTCTTCAATAAAATTACGATTGGTGCGATGCTCGCATTTTTTGTTTATAGTTGTTGGACAGCATTTGAGACAAGTAAGCAATTTTTTGGAGGAAGTACAACAAGTGTAACAATCATATTGGCAATTTTCGTCATACTCATTTTGTTAGTGGCATCAATTCTACAATATCGTTTTACAGACAAACAATTTCTTATTTTTCTTATAAGTGTATCTATACTTGTGAGGCTTAGTATGCTGTTATTTGTAGACGCTCCAATAATTGGTGATATGAAAGTGATGTATGAGTCTGCAAAGGAGATTGCAATTGGTAATAATATAGGGACTGTAACTCATTTGCCGTTTATTATATATGAGTCAGTAATTATTCGTATATTTGGTAATACATTATTTGCTTTGCAACTATTTAATGTGTTATTTTGCGCAGGAACTGCACTTTTTATTTATCGTATTGCGGCAATGGTTTTTGGAGAAGAATGCGGTCGTATTGCTTCCACATTTTATGCTCTGTATATTCCAAATATATTCATGAGTTCCGTATTAACTCCTGAGTCACTTGCAATGTTTTTATTTTATTTTGCTTGCTACATACTTTTATATAAAGGATTAGATCATCCTTATATGTGGGTGTTTTCAGCGATTTTATTTGCATGTAGTAATATGATTTTCCCAATGGGATTATTTCTTCCTATTTTTATCACGATATATGTATTATTAATTGAAGTGTTTCAATCAGCAACGAAACAAAAAGTGTTACTAAAGACGATAGGGATACTTATTCTGTTTTATAGTGCTCATTTTAGTGTGAATTATGGAATTAAGACAATGGGACTGTCACAATATACGATTACGAATGAGACGTATGTTCAATCTGTCTTAATTGGAAAAACGCAACGTGAGGAAAAAGTATCGAAAAATCAAAGTGTAACAGAGCATATTGATCAAAAGTTAAAAGAGATTGAGGGAGAAAGATTTAAACTTTTAGAACCGGTGATAAATCAGTTTTCAGATGAGGGAATAAATTCTATTCTTTTTAAATGTGAAAAACTGATATATATAGCGGTAACATTATTTATGACTATAGCTCTATTACACTTCCTTATTAAGAAACAACAAAACGAGGGATATATGTTGTTCTTATTGTTAATTAGCGGGTACGTATTGCTAAAGCTCTTCCAAGTCGATATGGCATATTATAATCTTATTGTGCCAGCATTGTTTATTTTGCAAAGCTTTGGTGTTTATATGAGTTATGTGTATTGTCAAAAAATATTCTTTAGAAAATAAAAAGAATCCAAATTGGATTCTTTTTTTTGATGGAAGATGAATACTAAGAGCTAGTAGAGATAAAAAATCTCTACTGTAATCGCTCTATCGGTTCAGTTCTAGTTGTAAACTATCAGCTGTTAGAGCCATTTTTGAGGAATCGTCTTGAATTCCTTTCATTACTTGTGAAATGGTTTCTAACTCATTTTCAATTTTTTTATTCTGTTCTTTTGAGTTAGACATGTCTTTTACGATTTCTTGGAAGTATTGATCCGTTGCAGACATACTATCAGTTCCTTCAGATACGAGAGAGCTAATTTGTTTCACGGAAGAAGAGACACGAACAATCTGTTCATTTGTTTTTTCAACGAGCTTTGTAACGTTAAATATAGATTCTTTCGTTTGCTCTGATAACTTTCTAATTTCTCCAGCTACAACAGAAAAGCCTTTGCCAAATTCCCCAGCACGCGCAGATTCAATTGCAGCGTTTAGTGCGAGTAAATTTGTTTGCTCGGCAATTGATTTTACAATATCTATAATTTCGTTAATTTTGTTAGAAATATCGAGAAGTTCATGTGTATCTGTAATAATCGTTTCCATGTTCGTTTGAATGTATTCCATTCGTTTATTTTGCTCATTTAATTGTTCTTTACCTTTATTTGCTTTTTCTTCTGATGTTGTAGCTAATGACGTACCTGTTTTAGCAATTTCTACAATCGTTTCAGATTTAGCGGTTAACTGTTGAATAGAAGCACTTGTTTTTTCAGATACAGATGCTAGTTCTGTTGCAATATGCGTAATGGTCATAGCTGTTATTTCTTTTTCTTTTTCAAGTTCTTTTTGCATTCTTTCATATTCAGATTCATAAGACGCAATAACGAGTTCTTGTTCAAGAGTAAGTAATTTGTTTATTACGTTTATAGAATAAGAAAAATCGTCAATTGTTGTAATTTTCGTTTTTAAAATCTTCATGATAGAGCGGAATAATTCTTGATAAGCGGCAGTATACCATTTTCTATGTAACCCAATTTGTACATGTCTTTTTGCAATTCTAACACGTTGTTCAATAAAGTTTTCATGCATATCTCCGCTAAATAATTCTTTTATATGTGTTTTTAAAGTTTGCTTTAGTTTTGGAATAGAGCTATAACGTTCGATAATCGTAATTAAATTAGGCTGTTTTGTAATATTGGAATAGAATTTTTCAGTAATCCAATCAATTTCTTCATAAATAAAAGGCTGTAGTACCTTTACGATTTGTAAATCTTCTTTTGAAATATGTAGCATATCCATTTGAATTTTCAGTTCAGAATTAGTAGGAACGTTAAAAGTGATTTGTTGATTCTTACTTAATTCAAGTATACTTACGTTTGTTGTATTGTTATGTTTTTTAAAAACCCCAAGCATCGTTCTTCCCCCTGTTTGTAAAGCGTTTTCATTTTTTTGGTTCTAATATAATTATATATATTTATATACAATTACTCTATATTAGTGTGTAGAATAGTATATAAATTAAGAGAATTCCATATAGAATTCTCTTAATGACCTTTATTAATTTTAGCATGTGTTTTAAAGAAAACTGGGAAATGTACATTATATATGACAGTGACAACACGAATAATGAATGTTACTAATAAACAAACATAGAAAGCCAATACGTGTGCCCCCATTGCATATGTGATTAGGAAACTAATTGCCCCTAAAATAGAAGCGATGGCGTAAATTTCTTTTCGGAATACGTAGGGGATATCTTGAGCGCAAATGTCACGCAAAATACCGCCTCCAATACCTGTAATGACTCCCATTGAAACAACTAAAAATGAGGCGTCAACATGATGTGACATTGCCGCATTTGCACCAATAGCTGTAAAAACGCCTAAACCAACAGCATCAGAAAGCATAATAACAACTTGAAGTTTATTGATACGCTCAAAAAACATACAAGTAAATAATGCTGATAATACGCTTACGAAAAAGTAAATGGGTTTAACAAATGCGACGGGAGGCAGGTTACCGATCATAATATCACGAATAATACCGCCGCCGAGCGCAGTAGCTACAGCTAAACAAAGGACACCGAATAAATCTAAATCTTTTTTTAAACCAACTAATGTACCAGAAATGGCAGCGGCGATAATGCCAAGAAACGTAAATATATCGATTAATAACATGGCCTTAATCCCTTCCTCTTAAAGATGTTCCAGAGAAAAAATATACACTAAAGTATTGGAAATAACAATTACTTTTCGCTACATGTAGAAAAACGGATAAAATACATAAAGAAAGCGTTTGAAAATGTTTGGAAAATAGCTATAAAGTAATTTGAAAAAGATATGAAAAGATTAATTTTACATTTTTTTGGTGTTACCTATTTGGTAAAATGTTACAATGATAGGTATGTTGTTTACATCTGTATAAAATGATAAAAAAATATGTATATACTGACAAAAATAAGGGGATGGTTGTTAGATAGCTTTTGTAAAAATAGGGAGTATAGCGAAAGGACAGTAATTTCTATTACTGATTAATACTTGTCCTGGCTAGTTTTAGCTGGAAAAATAGTTCTCGATTTGAATATGAGTTATGTTATAATTGCTAGGTGTGTTTGAATGATAAAAAATTATGATTAAAAGATAATGTTAAGATTTTGTATGGAGGTCTTGGAATGTTAGCAAATCAAGCTAGGGTTAGATTTGAGCGTTTTTTGCTCTTTTTTATTATTTTACAGCCTGTTTTAGATTTATTAACGTCTCTTAGCATCACTTTATTAAAGTCAAGTGCTACCGTTGGAATTTTAGTAAGATTCCTTATTATGGCTGTGGGTAGTATTTACATTTTAATTCAGGCAAAAGAGAAGGGAAATAGAAAGTTTTTAATTTATCTTATATTACTAGCCGGAGTTTTAGGGGTAGGATTTATTAATAACAAACTAGTTAAGAATCCTATTGTACTTGGTGAAGAAGTTAAATTCGTTGCGAAAGCATTATATATATATATCATGCTGGGATCATACATTTTAGCTTTAAAATCATTGAAAAAGAAAGTTAATATTAGTGATAAGGTTCGAAATAGTATTGTATATTCTACATTAATCATTAACGCAATTATGGTTATTTCTATTTCAACATCTACTGACTTTGGTAGTTATGAATGGATGAAGGTGGGTTCTCGAGGTTGGTTCTATGCAGGGAATGAACTAGGTTCAATCTTAGCCATTATTTTCCCTATTGTGGTACTATATTCTATTCAAAAAACAAAGAGCTGGAAACACGTTTTATATTGGATTCCATCGCTTTTAATGATTTACTCATTAATTCAGGTCGGTACGAAAGTAGGAATGGGCTCAATTGGTGCTACGTTAGCGGCAGCAATCGGGATCATTGTACTACAATTATTATTTGATAGAAAAAATCCGAACAAAAAATCCCTTGCGCTTAATGCAGTAATTGCTATTGTCCTATTAGCTGGTGTAGTTGGAACGTTTAAACAAACGCCATTAGCACAAAATATGGGCATTCACAATAACTATTTATCAGAGCAAAATGTGGCACAGCAAGGTCAAAAAGAAAAAGAAATTAAAGAGAAGCTGAAAAAAGAGCAAGAACTTAAAGCAAAAGAAGAAAATCATCATAAAGTTGAAAAGCCAGAAGAAAAGGCAAAGATAGAAGAGGAAGTTAAGAAAGAGCTTGAGAAAGAGCAAAAGAAAGAAAATCAAGAAAATCTTATTTTCAGCGGACGTCAAGTATATGAAGAAAGACATAAGCAGTTCTTTAAAGAAGCGCCAACGTCACAAAAGTTATTAGGAATGGGTTATGCAGGTAATTTTAAATATAATGAACAAAAGCAGCCAGATCCAAAGCTAATTGAAATGGACTTCCATGATTGGTTTTATGACTTTGGGATTATTGGTTTTGCATTACTAATGATTCCATTTATTTATTACGGCTTAAGAATCCTACTAGTATTTATTACAAGGTTTAAAGAGATATTTAATATAAAATATGGAATGATTGCAGCAAGCTTATTGTTAGCATTAGGTATTGCTTATATTGCAGGACATATTTTAACAGCACCAGGAGTTGGGATCTACTTTGTAGTGGTGTTAGCTTATCTAATTGTAGACTTAGAAATTGAATGATCAAAATAAAAGCTAACTTTTGTTAGCTTTTATTTTTTAGTACAGTAAAATAAAGATAGATGGAAATGTGGCGAGGATTTAAAGGAGGAAAAAATATGAGGATATTGCATATGAATGCAGGAGCAGAAGATGGGGGAGGGAAAACACATATTATTTCACTTCTCGATCAGTTTCCAACTGGTGAAGTAGAATTAGCGGTATTTGAAGATGGAATTGTTGCGAAAGAAGCAAGAGAGTTAGGGATAAAAGTCCATGTGTTTTCACAAAAATCCCGCTATGATTTATCTATTTTAAAGAATATAAGCGAATTCATTAATAATGAAAAATTTGATATAGTTCATACGCATGGTCCTAGGGCTAATTTCTATGTTTCTTTAATGAAAAAGAGAATAACGGCAAAATGGGTAACGACTATTCATAGTGATCCATTTGAAGACTTTACTAAACAAGGCTTAAAAGGTTGGATTTTTACGAAATTGAATTTGAAAGCCTTAAAAAATGTAGATTTATTTTTTGTTGTAACAAATAGATTAAAGAAAAGTTTAGCTGCTTTAGGCATTTCTAATGAAAAGATGCATGTTATTTATAATGGAATTGAATACGATAAGGAAAAAGCAGAAGGTTATAATAAAAAAGAAATGTTCAATATTGATGAAGATGTATTTACGGCAATCCAAGTAGCACGATTGCATCCTGTGAAAGGACATGAAGTTCTATTTGATGCGTTACAACGAACAAAATTAGAGAAAATTAAAGTATTGTTAGTTGGTGATGGCCCGTTAGAAGAAAATCTAAAGTCATTGGCTACTGAAAAAGGGATTAATAATAAAGTTGAGTTTTTAGGGCATCGTCAAGATGTAAAACAATTATTTGCGTCGTCACATGTGAATTTATTAACCTCCCATAGTGAAGGGTTCCCACTAGTTTTATTAGAAGCGGCAAATCAACGCGTACCATCAATTGTGACTAGGGCTGGAGAGATTGAACCATTAATTGTAGATGAAACGTACGGATGGATTGTGCCAACAGATGATGGAAGGGCATTAGCATTAGCTTTAGAAGAAGCGTATGATAAGTGGAAAACTGGAGAATTAGCAGCAATGGGGAAACATATTTATGAGCATGCTATTATGAACTTCTCACTTCAAAAACTATATGAAGATACAAAGGAAACATATAAGCAATTAATAGCGAAAAACTTGTAATGATAGAGAGGATAGTTAACTATGGCAGTACAAACAGTTGATATTCTAGGCGTTCCTTTTTCTACAATGACAATGGATGAAACGGTCCAATATTTAAAAGAACAACTAGAAGTGGAGCGAACACATACTTTTCAGGTAGTAACAGCAAATCCTGAAATTGTTATGTGTGCAAAAAAGGATGAAGCATTCCATCAAACATTATTAAATGCAGATTTAATTACACCTGATGGTATTGGAGTCGTAAAAGCAAGTGGTATGTTAGGTACACCTGTAAAGGAACGTGTAGCAGGTTTTGATTTAATGTGTAATTTACTTGCGGCGTTATCAGAAGACAATAAACCAGTATCAGTTTTCTTATTAGGTGCAAAACCGCATGTTGTACAAGCTGCAGCAGATCATTTAACGAAGACGTATTCAGCTGTATCTATTGTGGGTATACAAGATGGGTATTTTAAACAAGAAGAAGAAGAAAATATTGTTTCTCGTATTCAAAAGGCAAAACCAGACTTATTGCTTGTTGCACTTGGTTTCCCGAGACAAGAGAACTTTATCCAAACGAATAAGCATCGTTTAGAAACGAAAATGGCCGTTGGAGTAGGCGGAAGTTTAGATGTATGGGCTGGAGAGGTAAAACGTGCACCAAAATGGATTCAAGCGATCCATTTAGAGTGGTTTTATAGATTGTGTAGCAATCCAACGCGTTGGCGTCGTCAGTTAGTATTAGCGGAATTTTTAAAAGAAGTCATGCGTTCAAAAAAGTAGCGTTCTATCGCTACTTTTTTATTTGTCCATTTTTAATAAAGTGCGTTTTTATTCATCTACTACCGATTGCGGACACTCACTAATCGGGTGTTTAATGGCCATGGTTTTTTTATCTATCTCTCTTTGCTTCAGCTGAATTTTGAGGTGAGGGGTCTTACTGCCCTCAAATAGTCGGATAAGTATTTTACTTTTTGGGAATGATGAAGGAGAATTTTTTACACGAAAGTATTTTACTTATACAATTCACACATGTAAAATGATGTGTAAAGACAGCTGTGTAAGGAGGACTTCTTGTGGGCAAGGTGAAAGAAATTTCGAAGCGAAAGCTACTTAGTATAGCGGGGCTTGGATGGTTATTTGATGCAATGGATGTTGGAATGCTTTCATTTGTAATGGTAGCGCTGCAAAAAGATTGGGGATTAAGTACCCAAGAAATGGGCTGGATAGGCAGCATTAATTCAATTGGTATGGCGGTCGGGGCGCTCGTTTTTGGAATACTATCAGATAAAATAGGGCGAAAATCAGTCTTTATTATTACATTATTATTATTTTCTATCGGTAGTGGTTTAACGGCTTTAACGACGACACTTGCTATGTTCCTTGTTTTACGATTTTTAATTGGTATGGGGCTTGGTGGAGAACTTCCAGTTGCTTCTACATTAGTATCGGAGAGTGTTGAAGCACATGAACGTGGCAAAATAGTTGTGCTATTAGAAAGTTTTTGGGCAGGTGGATGGCTAATCGCAGCTCTTATCTCGTATTTTGTTATACCGAAATATGGTTGGGAAGTTGCGATGATATTGAGTGCGGTTCCGGCGCTATATGCTTTATATTTAAGATGGAATTTACCGGATTCTCCAAGATTCCAAAAGGTTGAAAAAAGGCCATCCGTTATCGAAAATATAAAGTCAGTTTGGTCTGGGGAATATCGTAAGGCAACAATTATGTTATGGATTTTATGGTTTTCTGTTGTTTTCTCCTATTATGGCATGTTCCTTTGGTTACCTAGTGTAATGGTATTAAAAGGATTTAGTTTAATAAAAAGTTTCCAATACGTACTTATTATGACGTTAGCTCAATTGCCAGGTTATTTCACAGCTGCTTGGTTTATTGAACGTCTTGGTCGTAAGTTTGTTTTAGTTACGTATTTAATTGGTACAGCTTGCAGTGCTTACTTATTTGGAGTAGCAGAGTCATTAACGGTATTAATCGTAGCAGGCATGTTACTATCATTCTTTAATTTAGGTGCTTGGGGTGCATTATATGCTTATACACCTGAACAATACCCAACAGTTATTCGTGGTACAGGTGCAGGGATGGCGGCAGCATTCGGTCGTATTGGTGGTATTCTTGGACCGCTATTAGTAGGATATTTAGTTGCTTCACAGGCTTCACTATCACTAATATTTACGATTTTCTGTGGATCAATTTTAATAGGCGTATTTGCTGTAATTATACTTGGGCAAGAAACGAAACAACGAGAATTAGTATAAGGTAAAACTTTAATCGGTAAGTGATCTCAATTATTGGTCCGTACCAATTATGTTTTAGAGTAGTAAAACTAAGAGCTCATGTTTTCTCATTCAGTGGGTTTTACTGCCTACAAATAACGGAATAAAAGGGCAGGGGGAACCATGATGGTTCCCTTTTTTCTGTTTTTTTAGATAAATAATGGTATAGTAAGAAAAAGGGAATGTTCCTTATAAAAGCGAATGTATACAACAGGACATACGGACAAAAGAATTAGGTGGTTGAAGAAATGAAAATTTTACTGATCATGGAAGATGCAGAAGAGCGAAGAAGTTTAGCTGAAAAATTTACTGAAAATATAAGGAATGTAGAATGTTTTGAAGCAAATACAGGAACAGAATCATTATTTATGATGAAGAAGCATACACCAGATTTTGTTTTTTTAAATTCAAAATTAATAGATGGAACGGGTTTTGAATATGCGAGTTTATTACGGGAAGTAAATTGTTATACGAAATTTATTTTTATGGGTGAAGATATAGAAGAGTCCATTACAGCATTTCGTTTTCAAGCAGTTTATTATTTACTACGCCCATTCCGCGAGGAAGATTTGCAATTCCTTTTATATAGAATGGCTAAAGAGCAAGGTGAGAAAGCAAAGAGCTATTTGCGTAAACTACCGATAGAAGGTCAAGAGGGGATTCGGTATATTTTCCCTGAAGATATTGTATATGTAAGCAAAAATAAGGAAAACAAAACAGTTTCAATTTATACAACAAATAATCAGTATATTTCAACATATACACTTCAGGAGCTAGAAAATAAGCTAAATGCATATGATTTTTTACGGGTGCATAAAAGTTATTTAATTAATATGTCATATGTACAAGAGTTAAAGCCTTACTATAATGGCACATATAATCTGTATTTAGATAAATATGATGAGCAACCGATTCCAGTAAGTCGTAATTATGTGAAACGACTTCGAAATAAAATTGAATTATAGCAGATAATGCGAATTTTTTAACATGATAAACTAAAAATCCTTCATGATAGGGAGGATTCAAATTAAATATTCAGAAAATTTAGTACAATCCCACTAAGAAATAGTATTGGGGGGATTGTATGTGAGAACAGTGAAGTCAATTTTACTTTGGGGAGTTATTGCAGCAGTAGGAGCCGGTGCTTTTGGTGTAATAGCTTTATCACAAGGTGAAACTATTAATGCTGTATGGCTCTTAGTAGCTGCGGTATGTGTGTATGCAGTTGCTTATCGCTTTTATAGTAGATTTATAGCGAGAAAGGTATTCGGTTTAGATAATAATCGGCAAACGCCAGCTCATACATTAAATGATGGAAAAGATTATGTTCCAACAAATAAATGGGTATTATTTGGGCATCATTTTGCAGCAATCGCTGGGGCTGGGCCTTTAGTAGGACCGATTTTGGCGGCACAAATGGGATATTTGCCAGGGTCAATATGGATTATTGTAGGGGTAGTTGTCGCTGGAGCTGTGCAAGATTTTGTCATTTTATTTGCTTCGATGAGACGTAATGGTAAATCTCTCGGTGAAATGATTAAAGATGAGATTGGTCCTGTTACAGGACTTATTGCAATGATTGGTATTTTAGGCATTATGATTATTTTATTAGCAGTATTAGCATTAGTAGTAGTAAAGGCGCTTGTCGGAAGCCCTTGGGGAATGTTTACGATAGCAGCGACGATTCCTATTGCTATTTTAATGGGAGTATATATGCGCTACATTAGGCCTGGACGGGTTGGTGAAGGGTCAGTAATTGGAATTATCCTACTTATACTGTCTCTTATTGGAGGGCAGTATGTAGCGGAAAATCCAGCGCTTGCAAGCATGTTCACGTTTAGCGGAGAAACAATTGCTATAATGCTTATTGTATATGGGTTTATCGCATCGGCATTACCAGTTTGGATGCTTTTAGCACCACGTGATTATTTAAGTACATTTTTAAAAGTCGGAACAATTGTAGGATTAGCAATCGGTATTTTAATTGTAGCACCAGATTTACAAATGCCAGCAGTTTCGAAATTTATTGATGGAACTGGTCCTGTGTTCTCTGGAAACTTATTCCCGTTCTTATTTATTACTATTGCTTGTGGTGCAGTGTCTGGATTCCATGCTCTTGTTTCATCAGGTACGACGCCGAAGATGATTGAGCAAGAGGGACACGCACAGCCAATCGGTTATGGAGCAATGTTAATGGAGTCGTTTGTAGCGGCGATGGCGATGATTGCAGCTTGTGTATTAACACCGGGAACGTATTTTGCAATTAATAGTCCTGCAGCACTTATCGGTACAGATGTCTCGCAGGCAGCTCAAGTTATTTCCTCATGGGGATTTGCTATTACACCAAATGAACTAAAAGATCTCGCTGTAAACGTTGGAGAGCAAACGATTTTATCACGTACAGGTGGTGCACCAACGTTAGCGATAGGTATGGCATATATTTTCTCACAAGTAATAGGTGGAACGGCCATGATGGCATTTTGGTATCATTTTGCGATTCTCTTTGAAGCACTATTCATTTTAACAACAATTGATGCTGGAACGCGTGTCGGCCGATTTATGATTCAAGATATTTTAGGGCATGTGTATAAGCCATTTGGGAAAACGGATTCTACATTCGCGAATGTAATAGCTACAACGTTATGTGTATTAGGATGGGGTTATTTCTTATATCAAGGGGTAGTTGATCCACTTGGTGGAATTAATACATTATGGCCACTTTTCGGTATTGCAAATCAAATGTTAGCAGGTATTGCATTATTACTTGGAACGACAATTTTATTCAAAATGGGAAAAAAGGCATATGTTTGGGTGACGCTTATTCCAACTGTCGGATTGCTTATTGTAACGATGACAGCGGGTTATCAAAAGCTATTTCATGAAAATCCTAAAATAGGATTTCTATCCCACGCGAAGGTGTTTCAAGGAGCATTAGATGAAGGGAAAGTGTTAGCGCCAGCTAAAAATGTTGCCCAAATGAAGCAAATTATTTTCAATGATTATATTGATGCGGCACTTTGTGGGATTTTTATGATCGTTGTAATCGCTGTATTAATTTCTGCAATTCGTATTTGGATTCAAGTATTAAGAAATAAGCCGATGCCGCTAAAAGAGGCACCATATATCCCTAGAGATGAAAGTGAGTCGAGGAACTATGCTTAAAAGACTACGGCAAGTATGGGGACAAAGGAAACACTTTATTAGCTTACTTGTTGGGGTACCAAGCTATGAAACATATGTAGAGCATATGAAAAAGCATCATCCAGAAGAAGAAGTTGTATGTCAAAAACAATTTTTTGCAGAAGCGCAAGAAGCAAGATTTAATGCAAAGGGCGGAAAAATCTCGCGCTGTTGTTAGTGAAAAGGACGAATTTTCGTCCTTTTTATTTTTTGCTGTTTCACGTGGAACAGCAAAAAATAAATAAAAAGCTTTGGGAATTATAGGTATTTCGTATACAATAAAATAAGGAAAGGGATAGATAGAAAAGTAGGGAGATTATTTTATGTTAAGGGATTTATTTGTAAATACAACAATTATTCTTTCCTTTATTTTTATTGGAGGGCAGCTTTTAAGGGACAAGCCGTTAAAAGAAGAGTTCTCTTTTTGGCAGAAATGTGTAGTAGGATTGTTGACTGGAATATTAAGTATACTATTGATGCATTTTGGCGTACATATTGAGGATATTATGTTGGATCTACGTTATTTAGCTGTTATTTTGGCAATTACAATTGGAGGTCCAATAGCTAGTAGTATAACAGTTACGATTATTTTAATTACCCGATTATTTTTAACCGAGTACTCTTTAGCCTCTGAATTGGCTTGTTATACTATTGTATTAATAGGCGTTGGAATTATTTTTATTTGGCGGATGAAAGCTTCTATATTTACAAGGTGGATATGGTTTAATATATATAGTTTATCTATTTTAGTAGTGCCACTTTCTATTTTATTTAAGGATAGATCTATAGTAGTATTATATTTAGTTTGTAGTAGTATAGCGGCATATATCACATTTATAAGCGCGAATTATGTATTACAATCCAATGAGTTATTTCAAAAGATGAAGCAATATGCAACGATAGATGCATTGACAGGTTTAGGAAATGTAAGGCAGTTTGATTTAGAAATGAATCATCATATTGGTAATAAGCGTATGAAAAATGATTCACTTTGTTTACTACTTATAGATATTGATCATTTTAAGTGTGTAAATGATACGTATGGGCATCCTGCAGGAGATGAAGTGTTAAAACAAATAGGTAGTATTTTAAGGGAAGTTTCACCGTTCCCAAATTTGTCCTTTCGAAAAGGTGGAGAAGAGTTCGCGCTTTTGATACCAAAGAAGGGATTAGCTTACGGAATGCATACGGGGGAAAAAGTTCGCACAGCTGTTGAAAACCATTCATTCGAATTGTTAAATGGAACAAAAATAAAAATTACAGTTTCAGTAGGCGTTTCAGTATATGAAGAATCACCAGAGCAATTTATTCAAGCTGCCGATGATGCATTATATTACTCCAAAAGAAATGGTAGAAATCAGGTTAGTTCCGCATCTTAAAGATAGGATGACCAGAAGAGCTTATAAATAAAAACACCCACAGAGAGGGAAATACACACTCTGTGGGTGTTTTTATTTATAAGTTAGACAAGCTCTTTTGATACAACGAATTTACGATATGCACCGTGATGTGTTGGGCCTACGTATTCGTTGATCTTGAATGAATAACGGATAGCAGCTGTGATAAATTCTTTAGCAGTTTTTACTGCTTCTTTTACAGGTTTTCCTTTTGCAAGTTCTGCTGTAATTGCAGCAGAATATGTGCAACCTGCGCCGTGTGTATTTGTCGTATCAATTTTTTCTGATTCTAGAATGTCGAATGTCTCTCCATCATATAGAACGTCGATTGCAGTTTCGGTACCAAGCTTGCTACCGCCTTTAATTAGGACATACTTCGCACCTAAAGTATGGATTTTTTTCGCTGCTTCTTTCATGTCTTCAAGAGAATTAATCTTTACGCCACTTAATTGGTAAGCTTCAAATAAGTTTGGTGTGACAACTAATGCCTTTGGAACAAGAACGTCACGTAAGCAATCATTCGTTTCAGGATGTAATGCTTCATCAGCCCCTTTACATACCATAACAGGGTCAACTACTACATTTTTGAAATTATGTTTTTCGATTGTTTCTGCAACCATTTCAATAATTTCTACTGATCCAAGCATACCTGTTTTTAAAGCATCTACGCCAACTCCCTCAATTGTCGTTTCTAATTGTGGTTTTAATGTAGAAGCTGGGATTGGGAATACGTTATGTGCCCAACCGTTATGTGGATCCATCGTTACGATTGTCGTAAGAGATGTCATTCCGTACACACCAAGTTCTTGGAATGTTTTTAAATCTGCTTGTATACCAGCACCGCCACTTGTGTCAGAACCAGCGATAGTAAGTGCTTTATTTAATGTCATTATGAAAAGCCCCCTCAGGTGATATAATGAAAACTATGTTTTCACCATTATATCAATGTTACGAATAAGTACAAAGTGAAAAGTAGATGATTTATGTTAGGAACTATGTAAAATCTTGTATGTAGGAGACGAATTATGTTTCAAGAGAATCGTACAAATGAATTAGTTATATTAAAAGAGATTGCAGAAACACTAAATACATCAAATGATACATATCATGTATTGCAAGCAGTACTAGAAAAATTGCTGAGTGTAACAGGTTTAACGACAGGATGGATATTTCTTGCGGATGAAGATGGTAGGTATACAAAATTAATTGATTATCAATTACCAGAGGCACTTACATATGAAAACAAACGTCCGATGTGTGAAGGGGAATGTTGGTGTTTACGTGGCTTTGTTGATGGAAAATTAGAACGAGCTGTTAATATTATTGAATGTAAAAGAATTAATAATGCAATTGAATATAATTGGGGAGATACAGAAGGAATTCTTCATCATGCTACGGTTCCTTTAAAGGCTGGAGGAGAAAAATTTGGTTTGTTAAATGTGGCAAGCCCAGGTAAAACACATTTTTCAGAAGAAGAATTAGTATTGCTTCAATCAGTTGCCTTCCAAATTGGAACGGCTTTAAAACGAGCAAAGTTATATGAAAATGAAAAGCGAAGAGCACATTATTATGTGAAATTAGAACGGTTCATTCAAGTTTTAAGAACGATTCATCAATTTAATATATTGCCTGAAAAAGTTGTAGATCAATTAGGTGAAGTGTTTCAGTGGAATCAAGTCGCATTCTTTATTAGGGAAGAGAAAGAATTATCCTTGCGGGCATCTTATTGCCAGGAAGAATTGCAAGAGGATATAAAAAAAGCAGCGAAAGAAGCATTAGAAAAAGGTGAACCTATTCTATTAAATCATCAAGTCAGTCATAAGGTAGCCTCTAATAGGACGGTTATTGCTACACCAATACAGATTCAAACTCACATATTTGGTGTTTTATGTGTTAGTTCAAATAATGGTGAATTTGATGTGAATACGATAGATGTACTTCAAGCAATTACAAATCATATTTCCTTCGTGATAGAAAATTTAAGGTTAAATGAGCAACGGCGTGAACTTGTACGAATGGAAGAAAGAAATCGGTTAGCAAGGGATTTACATGATTCCGTCTCACAAAAGCTATTTTCGTTAACCTTTATGACAAAAGGCGCTGAGGCAGTTTTAAAAGGTCAAAATGAAAAAGTGGATCGATCTTTGCATGATATGCGTGAACTAGCGCAAGGAGCTTTAAAAGAAATGAGGACGTTAATTTGGCAACTACGTCCAGCGGGTTTAGAGAAAGGGTTATTACCAGCTTTAAAGCAATATGGTGAAAGTTTGGGATTGAAAATTCGGGAACAAGTTACAGGTGTCCGTGATTTACCACGTGTAGTAGAGGAAGCGCTATGGAGAATTGGACAAGAAGCTTTAAATAATGTAAGTAAGCATGCGAATGTTAGAGAAGCGACGATTTATTTCAAAGTGACGGAGAAGAATGTATCATTAGAAATAGTAGATCAAGGAAACGGCTTTGTAGAAAAGGATATAAAAGAGAAGAAATCACTTGGCATGACTACGATGCGCGAAAGAGTAGAATTAATCGGTGGAACAATTAAAGTTGTAAGTGATAAAAAAAGAACAAGTGTAAAAGTAAACGTACCATTATGATGTGAAAATGAGGGAAGTTTGTGAAAATAAAAGTATTGTTAGTGGATGATCATACAGTCGTTTTAAAAGGATTAGCATTTTTCTTAAGTACACAGGAAGATATAGAGTTAGTTGGAGAAGCAAGTAATGGGAAAGAGGCACTAATAAAAGTAGGGGAGACGAATCCTGATGTTGTACTAATGGATTTATATATGCCCGAAATGGATGGTGTTGAGGCGACAGCATGTATTAAAAAAGAATATCCTGATGTGAAAGTAATTGTATTAACTAGCTTTTCTGATCAGGCGCATGTGTTACCAGCATTAAGGGCTGGAGCAAGCGGGTATATTTTAAAAGATGTAGAACCGGATCAGCTTGTTGAGGCTATTCGAAGTGCATATAAAGGTAATATTCAATTACATCCTGATATAGCAAATGCTCTTCTCTCTCAAACATTACCTGTAGAAGAAAAAGAAGAAGAGCCTTCTATTCAAGTGGATGTGCTAACAGCGAGAGAAAATGAAGTATTGCAGCTATTAGCGAAAGGGATGAGTAATAAAGAAATCGCTTCTGTTTTAGTTATTACAGAAAAAACGGTAAAAGCTCATGTAAGTAGTATTTTGAGTAAGTTGAATTTATCTGATCGTACGCAAGCGGCATTATATGCAGTGAAAAATGGAGTTGTATAAGACGAAAGTCGTAAGACCTAGTTCGCCTTTAGAAGGTGGACTTTTTTTATGGAAAAATACGTCTATGTGAGGACGAAATTGTCTTGATATAAAGATAAAATATGTTTGTAAGCAACAAAACAACAATTACAAGGGATACCTTTTTAAAAGCATATAACAACATAAGAGTGAGTAGTAGGAGGAAAAACAATGGCAACAGTTTTATTTGTAAAAGCAAACAACCGCCCAGCGGAACAAGCAGTTAGTGTGAAATTATACGAGGCATTTTTAGCGAACTATAAAGAAGCACATCCAAATGATACAGTAGTAGAACTTGATTTATATAAAGAAGAATTACCATATGTAGGCGTAGATATGATTAATGGTACATTCAAAGCAGGTAAAGGATTTGATTTAACTGAAGAGGAAGCAAAAGCAGTAGCAGTTGCTGATAAGTATTTAAATCAATTCCTAGAAGCTGATAAAGTCGTTTTCGGTTTCCCATTATGGAACTTAACGATTCCAGCAGTATTACACACATATATTGACTATTTAAACCGAGCTGGTAAAACATTTAAATATACGCCAGAAGGCCCAGTTGGTTTAATTGGTGATAAGAAGATTGCATTATTAAACGCGCGCGGCGGTGTATATTCTGAAGGTCCAGCAGCTGAAGTAGAAATGGCTGTTAAATATGTAGCAAGCATGATGGGCTTCTTCGGTGCAACAAACATGGAAACAGTAGTTATTGAAGGACATAATCAATTCCCAGATAAAGCAGAAGAAATCATTGCAGCTGGTCTTGAAGAAGCAGCTAAAGTAGCAAGTAAATTTTAATTGAAAATAAAATCGTCACTCAAAAAAGTAGCATTAACAGATAAACGTTAATGCTACTTTTTTATATTTTAAGTTCGTCAGCTAGTTTTTCTAACTGAATTCGATCTTGTATGTAATAGGTTCTTCCATCTTTCCGTAAGTAATTTTGTTGGCAAAATTGGTTTAATACATATAAAAGGTGACGGTAGCTAACATTTAAGTATTCCGAAACCTCGGTATGTTTTTCTATATAACTGTTATTTTGTTCTGTTAATAGAATAAACGCCGCTAATCGATTTTCGAACGGATAACTATTATTTTTAGCATAACTTTCTGTTCGGGTAATGGTTTTCTCACCGATAAATTTGCATAGTTTCTGTAGAAAGGTAGCATCTTGTAACAAAAGATGCTGACAATCTTTAAGAGGAAGCGCTAAGCATATACAATCTTCAATTACTTCCACCGTTTTCGTAATAGATTCTACGCCAATTAATCCTAATTCCCCAATGAACGAAGGTGCCTGAATAAAGTTAATCAAGGAGACCTTTCCGTTTTTGTGACTCATATATATTTTTGCTTTCCCAGCAATTAAGTAATAAAGATAAGGAACATCGACCCCTTCATTACATATCTTTTCTCTTTTCTGAAAGGAATGTAGTTCAGCATACGGTAAGATATCAAAAGAAAAAAGAGTATGGAAATTGTAAGTTTGTATGTAATGAGAGATTTCTTCGCTATTTCTGCTGACTTTCATGTTTTCACCTCATGTTTAGTATGAGATATCTCCTATTATTTTTACAAGAAAGAATGATACGATTTACGTAAATTTGTTTTTGTAGAAAAGAGAGTGTGAAGGGCTTATGAAAAAATATAAAACATTATTATTCGATGTAGATGATACATTGTTAGATTTTCAAAAGGCGGAAAAATCGGCATTACGTATGCTTTTTGAAGAGAAAGGGATGTTTCTAACTAGCGAAATTGAAGCGCAATATAAAAAAATTAATAAAAGTCTTTGGACTGCTTTTGAAGAAGGTGAAATAAGTCGTGATGAAGTTGTAAATACACGATTTTCAATTTTGTTTAAAGAATACGGGGAAGAAGTAGATGGGATATTATTCGAAAATAATTATCGCAGTTACTTAGAAGAAGGAAATCAGCTCATGGAAGGTGCTTTACAATTTATAAATCAAATTCAAAGTGAGTACGATTTATATATAGTGACAAACGGTATTTCTAAGACGCAAGATAAACGATTACGTAATGCAGGGTTACATGCCTTGTTTCAAGATATTTTCGTTTCTGAAGATACAGGTTATCAAAAGCCGATGAAAGAGTATTTTGATTATGTTTTTGAAAGGATCCCTAACTTTGTTCCTGAAGAAGGGCTCATTATTGGGGATTCGTTAAGCGCTGATATGAAAGGTGGATATGTAGCGGGAATTGATACTTGTTGGTTTAATCCAGAAAAGAAATGTAATAATAGCGGGATTGTGCCAACATATGAAGTGCAAAATTTTGAAGAGTTATACGCGTTATTGAAGCAACATGTGTAATGAGAATAGGCAGTGGAACTTTCGTCCCTACTGCCTATTTCTATTCGTTTATAGCTTCGTTATTTTTAGGAAGTGGAAATGCATTACCAATTGCTGCTGCCCCAAGCATCGGTAATAGTAAATTGAGCGGGAAAAACATGAGTAATAGTAATGTTATAGCAATTGGTTTTCTTAGTGCATAGCTTGAAATTGCTGTCGTGACGATGGCGACCGAAGCGATTGGATCTATTGGGGCAATGGACGCTATAGCATATCCGATACTTGACCCAGAAAATATAATTGGGAAAATATGTCCACCGCGCCAGCCTGTATTTAAACAAACAGCAGTAATACATAATTTTAAAACCCCTGAAAGAAGTAGTACCCAGAAGGATAAATGGCTCCATTCAACGACTAAATCTTTTAATTGATGTTCTCCGGAGAATAATGTGTATGGGAGAAAAGTTCCTGCAATCCCTAATAAAATGCCACCGATAATTCCAAGCGATAGTTTGTATTCTTTTAAGGGATGGATTAATTTCTCTAATGTGAACTCTAATTTGAAATAAAAGAATCCGACTATAGCACCAATACTAGCAAGTGGAAGAAATGCAATCCATTCATTAAGAGAAAGAGAACCTTCTCCGAAATTAACGATAAAGGATCCACGATTATCAAATTTACTAAGCAATAAATAAACGGAAAAACCAGCGAAAGTGGTAGCCAAATATACAATTGCTTTTTTTCCTTTAGAGAATTCGTTAATTTGCTCTCCCTCATTTTCACTTGGAGCTAAATAACCGAATAATGGCGCGTTAAAAATTACACTTAAAGTAGCACCAATCCCAACTTCTGTTAGTTCATTCATTCCTTTTAAGGCGAATGTAAAGCGATCCCCGACCCATGTACAAAGCCCACCGATAATGCCAACAAGTGCTGCTTCAGGACCTAAGCTAGCTCCAAATATTAAAACGATAATCGCAGTTAAAGTGGCTTTATGTACGAAACGGTATTCAATTCTACCTGTTTTTTTATATTCACTCATTACTTCCGGCATAAGGCGTGGACATGTACCGAAGTATTTTTGAGTTAAACCAACAAGAATACCACCGATAGTTGTTACACAAATGGTGTAATACGGGGGAGAAGAGAAGATAGTAGGTAAGTATCCCCAAATAAAGTGAATGCCGATATTTATTGTAACTAAAAATAACCAGACTGTTGCGCCGACTATAGAGCCTAATAGAATGCCGTATAGGGCGAGTATATAGTGCATGTCTTTCTGGTTTGTCATGTTATACCTCCGTTATGTAAGTTTTAATGTCAAAAGGATTAAATATGCTACTGTGAAATGAATATGTATAGTATCTTTTTGAGAGGGTGGCTTATTCAATATATTGAGGTCTCGTGAGAATCTGAAATGTATACAGTTAAACTACTTATTTAATTCTATATATTAATTGAGGGTTTTAAAAGGTCTTTTTCAAATGGATATGGAATATATTTCTTTTGTTATGTACATTAAATTCTTCGTAGTTAATTTAGAACATTCAGAAAAACCGATTGACATTAGGGAATTATTGCTATAAAATCAACGGTAATTGCATAGTCTTATCAAGAAAAGGTGGAGGGACAGGCCCGATGAAACCTTGGCAACAGCCGTATAACGGAATTGTGCCAAATCCTGCAGGTAATAAACCCTGAGAGATAAGAAAGAGCCTTTAGAGCGTGTTTTCAAACTGCTCCTTTCTTGTTTTCAGGAAAGGGGCAGTTTTTTATTTTGTATAAAAGAAAGGAGAATAAGAGATGGGAGAATCATGGGGGAAAGGAACAATTTGCGTGCAAGGTGGCTATACGCCAAAGAATGGTGAACCGCGTGTTTTACCGCTTTATCAAAGTACAACGTATAAATACGATACTTCGGATGATTTAGCAGCCTTATTTAATTTAGAGGCAGAAGGATATATATATACGCGTATTGGAAATCCTACTTTAGCTGCATTTGAGCAAAAGCTAGCAGATTTAGAGGGTGGCGTAGGAGCTGTTGCAACGGCTTCTGGGCAGGCTGCTATTATGCTTGCTGTTTTAAACATTTGTAGTAGCGGAGACCACTTGCTTTGTTCTTCCACAGTTTATGGCGGGACGTTTAATTTATTTGGAGTGAGTTTGCGTAAGCTTGGTATCGATGTTACATTCTTTAATCCGAATTTAACTGCTGATGAAATTGTGGCCCTTGCTAATGATAAGACGAAACTCGTTTATGCAGAATCGCTAGGAAATCCGGCGATGAACGTTTTAAATTTCAAAGAGTTTTCAGATGCAGCGAAAGAGTTGGAAGTACCGTTTATCGTGGATAATACATTAGCAACTCCTTATTTATGCCAAGCATTTGAGCACGGAGCAAATATTATCGTTCATTCTACGACGAAATATATTGATGGTCATGCAAGTTCGTTAGGTGGCATTGTTATTGACGGAGGGAGCTTCGATTGGACAAACGGGAAATATCCTGAACTAGTTGAACCGGATCCAAGTTATCACGGCGTAAGTTACGTTCAAAATTTTGGTGCAGCAGCTTATATTGTGAAGGCACGTGTTCAATTATTAAGAGACTACGGAAACTGTATGAGCCCATTCAATGCATATATTAGCAATATCGGCTTAGAAACATTGCATTTACGAATGGAGCGTCATAGTGAAAATGCTCTTGCAGTTGCTAAGTGGCTCGCTGATCATGAACGTATTGAATGGGTGAATTATCCGGGATTAAATAGTAATGAAAATTACTCGTTAGCACAAAAGTATTTGAAAAAAGGTGCGAGTGGTGTTTTAACATTCGGCATTAAGGGAGGATTAGAAGCAGCAAAAGAATTTATCGCAAATGTAAAACTAGCAACTCTCGTAACGCACGTGGCTGATGCGCGAACTTGCGTTATACATCCCGCAAGTACAACACATAGACAATTAAGTGCTGAAGATCAGCGCTTAGCTGGCGTCACATCAGATTTAATTCGTCTATCAGTTGGTATAGAAGATGTTTCGGATATTATTGCAGATTTAGAAGCAGCGCTAGTCGGAGGCAAACAACATGCCGATCATAATTGATAAAGATTTGCCAGCTCGCAAAGTGTTGCAGGAGGAAAATATTTTTGTAATGACAAAAGAGCGAGCAGAAACACAAGATATCCGGGCATTGAAAATTGCTATATTAAACTTAATGCCTACAAAGCAAGAAACAGAAGCGCAATTACTTCGTTTAATTGGCAATACACCGTTGCAATTAGATGTACATTTACTTCATATGGAATCACACCTGTCCCGTAATGTCGCACAGGAACATTTAACGAGTTTCTATAAAACATTCCGTGATATTGAGAATGAGAAATTTGATGGACTCATTATTACAGGAGCACCAGTTGAAACCCTTTCTTTTGAAGAGGTAGATTATTGGGAAGAGCTTAAACGTATTATGGAGTATTCAAAAACGAATGTAACATCTACGCTTCATATTTGCTGGGGGGCACAGGCTGGTTTGTATCATCATTATGGTGTTCAAAAGTATCCTCTTAAGGAAAAAATGTTTGGTGTATTTGAACATGAAGTTCGTGAGCAACATGTGAAATTGTTACAAGGATTTGATGAATTATTTTTTGCCCCGCATTCTCGTCATACGGAAGTACGAGAGAGTGACATTAGAGAAGTGAAGGAGTTAACGTTATTAGCCAACTCTGAGGAAGCGGGCGTTCATCTTGTTATTGGGCAAGAAGGAAGACAAGTGTTTGCGCTCGGTCATAGTGAATATAGTTGTGATACGTTAAAGCAAGAATACGAGCGAGATCGTGACAAAGGGTTAAATATTGATGTGCCGAAAAATTATTTTAAGCATGATAATCCAAATGAGAAGCCGCTTGTAAGGTGGAGAAGCCATGGAAATCTATTATTCTCTAATTGGCTAAATTATTACGTGTATCAAGAAACCCCTTATGTATTATAAAAAAAGATTGTGTAACACGTGGCAACGTTTTCTCTGCAATGGTTAACTTATATTTTTCCGAATGTTCTAAAAATATTGTTTTTCAGATTTTTTACTCATATAATTTCATCTAAACACAATTTTTGAGGGGTGGACAGTATTATGAAAGAAATTCAAGTTGGCTTATTAGGTCTTGGGACAGTTGGTAGCGGTGTAGTTCGTATAATTACAGATCACCAAGAGCGACTGATACACCAAGTAGGTTGTCCTGTAAAAGTAACGAAAGTGCTAGTACAAAATATTGAAAAAGAGAGAGAAGTAGAGGTACCTTCTACTCTATTAACGCAAAATGCAAATGAAATTTTAGATAATCCAAATATTGATGTTGTCATCGAAGTGATGGGTGGCATTGATGACGCAAAATTGTATATTTTACAAGCTTTACAAAGCGGGAAGCATGTTGTGACTGCCAATAAAGATTTAATGGCGTTACATGGAGCGGAACTGTTAGCGGTAGCAAAAGATAATAAAGCAGATTTGTTTTATGAAGCAAGTGTAGCCGGAGGGATTCCGATTTTACGAAGTATCGTAGAGGGACTTTCTTCAGATCTTATTACGAAAGTAATGGGAATTGTAAATGGAACGACAAATTTTATTTTGACGAAAATGTCAGATGAAGGGAGAGCATATAACGACGTGTTAAAAGAAGCCCAGCAACTTGGATTTGCAGAAGCGGATCCAACATCAGATGTAGAAGGTTTAGATGCAGCAAGAAAAATGACAATTTTGGCTACCCTTGGTTTCTCTACAAATGTAGAGCTTGGAGATGTGAAGGTAAAAGGGATTACTTCTATTACAGAGGAAGATATCGAATACAGTAAGAGTTTAGGTTACACGATTAAACTAATCGGTCTTGCGAAGCGAGATGGTGAAAAATTAGAGGTTACAGTTGAACCGACTTTACTTCCAAATACACATCCTCTTGCGGCCGTGCAAAATGAATATAACGCTGTATATGTGTATGGTGAAGCAGTTGGAGAAACGATGTTTTATGGACCAGGTGCAGGAAGTTTACCGACAGCAACAGCTGTTGTTTCTGATTTAGTAGCTGTAATGCAAAATATTAGATTAGGGGTAACAGGAAATAGTGCTGTAGTCCCGCAATATCAAAAAGTATTAAAAGAGCCAGACGAAATTGTTGTGAAGAAATTTTTAAGACTTCATGTGAAAGATGAAATTGGTGTATTTGCAAAAATTACTTCGTTATTCTCTGAGCGTGGCGTTAGCTTTGAAAAAATTATTCAAATGCCACTTGAAGAGAAAGGAAAAGCTGAAATTGTAATTGTAACGCATCGTGCATCTCTTGCTGATTATGATTATATTCTACATACGTTGCAAGGGTATGAAGAAATAGATTGTTTGAAAGCAAACTACCGAATTGAAGGAGATGCTAAGTAGTATCTCTACTAATAAAAAACCTATTAAGCAGCTTGCTTAATAGGTTTTTTTCTATTTAAAATTTGTGTACCAACTTGAATAAATGCTTGTATAATCCAGCCTGTTGTAAAGGATAAAATAATTGTTCCAAAATAGATAGGTCCATCTAATAAGAAGCTTAATGTTAAAAATAAGAATGCTAATGAAATTTCTGTCCTTCTAAATGTCCATTTCTTTTTCTCAGCAACTGTTAAAACGAAAGCTTCTTGAGGTGCTGCGCAAAGATTTGTAGAGACGTAAAGACCGATACCGGCTCCAACGAATAGATTTCCGCAAATAAGTGTTATATATTTTGGAAGAGAACGGATAGCGTCCATAATAGTCGTAATGGAACCAATCCAATCAACAAAAAGAGAAATAAGAACCATTGTTACAATTGTACCGATCGTAATTTGTTTTTTATTCCAAAAGAGTACGATAAGGGTAAAAGCAAAGTTAATCATGAAAATCCAAAAACCGATACTTATCCCAAAATTTTGATATAGTGCAATAAAGAAGGAATCATAAGGGCTCAGTCCAAAGGAAGTAATTGTCGTCATCATATTAATGCCGATGGCGAGAATGAGTAGACCGCCAATGAAAAATATATGTTCTAATTTGACTCGAAGCATAGTTGTATATCCTTTCAAAAAGTATTTGCTAGGAAAGGATATATTGTGGAAAGCTTACCAGGTCAAGGGAGAATTTTTGCAGGGAAGGGGAAAATGAGATGACGAATATAAGAAAGATTGCTGAACTTGCTGGGGTATCTGTTTCAACTGTTTCACGTGTACTAAATAATCATCCATATGTGAATGAACAGAAGCGCAAAGAAATTTTAGCAATTATAGAAGAATTAAACTATACGCAAAATGTGAATGCAATTCATTTAGTGAAAGGGAAAACGAATGTCATTGGCGTTTTATTACCGCATGTAAATGACCAATATTATAGTGCTATTATTGAGGGAATATCAAAGGAAACAGCAAAGAATAATTATAATATGATGCTTTGTCAGACGAATTATAGCGAGGAAAGAGAATTAGAAATTTTGAATATGTTAAAAATGAAAAAGCTTGATGGGGTTATTATATGTTCGCGGGCAAATAGTAAGGAAAAGCTCGAAGAATATACGAAATTTGGTCCTATTGTTATGTGTGAAGAAATAGACTCGAACTACATTTCGAGTGTGCATATTGATTATTATAAAGTGTTTTCGCGCGGGATGAAGAGCTTAATAGATGCGGGCCATACAAGTATTGGGTATTGCATTGGAAGAAGTAACAGTATTAATAGTCAAAGAAGAAAACAAGCATATGAAGATTCGCTTCAACAGATTGCTGTAACACCGATAGAGGCTTGGAAGTTTAAAGGCTGTTTTACGGTGGAAGATGGGCGTAATGTAATTAGGGAATTGGCCTCTATGTCAGTAAAACCAACAGCGTTTCTTGTATCTTGCAACCATATTGCAGCGGGGATGGTAACAGAAGCGAAAAAACAAGAAATTCGTATTCCAGAGGATATTACGATTATCGGTTGTGATGATCAAGATGTAGCAGACATTTTAGGCATTACGACGATTTCATATTGTAGTAAAAATGTTGGCGTGAAGGCATTTGAATTATTATATGAAAAGATTAATGATAAGCAAATCGATATAAAGCACGTAGAGTTATTGCCACAATTAGTACATAGGGAAACAACATAATAGATAAGGTTTGAAAATCGCTTTTCAAAATTGCGTTTGGTATAATTATGGACAATCTATGAGGGCTAAAAGGGGTTTTGATATGAGATCAAAAGTAGTTAAAGTAATTCTACTCATTACAATTGCATCTTTCTGTTTATTTGCATATGGCTTTGTTTCAGGTGTAAATGATGTATTAAATCCGAAAGCTTCAAATTTAATTAAAAAGACCGATGTAGTGACAAAGGAGAAAAAGAAAACGGGAACGTTACAAATCGTTAGTTTAGGTGATTCATTAACACGCGGTGTTGGTGATAAAGAAGGAATTGGCTATATTGGACGGATGAAAGAAGATTTACAAAAAGATTATAAGCAAAAGGTTGCCTTAACGAATTTAGCAGTTAGTGGTGCAAAAATGCCCGATTTATTAAAACAAATTGAAAGTAGTGGCGCTCAATATTCAATTAAACAAGCAGATGTAATCGTTTTAACGATTGGAGGAAATGATTTATTTCCAGGCTGGGAATCGCTTGGAAAGATAGATTTAGAAACATATCGTCCTGATACGGAAACATTCCAAAATGAAGCGAAGAAAATTATAGAAGAAATTCGTAAATTAAATGCAGATAGCCCTATTTTTTGGCTAGGTTTATATAATCCTTTTGAAGATGTAGAAGATTTAAAGGGGGCTTCAAACATTGTTGTAGACTGGAATGCATCTTTAGAAAAATTAGCGGTAAATAATAAAAATGTGTATATTACGCCGACATTTGATTTATTCCAAAACCGTGGGAAAGATTTATTATACTCCGATCATTTTCATCCGAATGAAGTAGGGTATACATATATGGCGGACCGATTAGTTCAAAATGTAGCAAGTAAATTAAAACTAGAACAAGGAGGGATAAAATGACGACGATACTTTCCGTACGAGACTTGAAGAAGGTAATTGGAAAGAAGACTCTTGTAGAGAATATTTCCTTTGATGTAAAGCAAGGAGAAGTGTTCGGGTTCTTAGGACCAAATGGTGCTGGAAAGACGACTACCATTCGAATGTTAGTCGGATTGATTAAGGCGACAGAAGGTACGATTTCTATCGGTGGTTATTCGATTAAGGAAAATTTTAGAGAAGCGATGCGTCAAATTGGGAGTATCGTTGAAAACCCAGAGTTGTATACATATTTAACGGGATGGGAAAATTTAAAGCAATTTGCTCGTATGTTAGGTGATATATCAGATGAACGTATTATTGAAATTGCTGAAATGGTTCATTTAGATGAAAGAATTCATGACAAGGTAAAAACGTACTCACTTGGTATGAAACAACGACTTGGAATTGCGCAGGCGCTCCTTGGGAATCCAAAATTGCTCATATTAGATGAGCCAACGAATGGTTTAGATCCAGCAGGGATTAGAGAACTTAGGGAATTTATACATAAGCTTGTAAAAGAAGAAAATATGAGCGTGTTTATTTCAAGTCATTTGCTAAGTGAAGTGCAAATGATATGCGATCGCGTTGCTATTATTCATAAAGGAAAGATGATAACAGTTGCCAAGGTTGAAGAATTAATTAAAACAGCAAGTGACCGCGTAGAATGGATTGTTACGCCGATTGGGAAGGCAAAAGATATGCTAGAAGATGCTGAGGAAGTAAGAGAAGTGAGTATAGAAGGTGATCGATTACTATGCCGCATGAATATCGCATCTATAAGTAATTGGAATAAACATTTTGTAGAAAACGGGATAGATGTACATAGTGTTAAGGAACTTGTATTTACGCTAGAAGATTTATTTATTGAACTCACAAGGGGTGAGCAGCATGCGTGAATTTGCGAATCTAGTTTTAAACGAATCGGAGAAGATTTATCGTAAGAAGCGTATTTTTGTTGTTATGCTTATTTTAGCAATCTTAATCCCGCTCTTCGTGTATGCGCAGTATCGTGAAATAGAAACAACACAAAAAAGGCTAGGTACAACGGATTGGAAAGTTTCGCTGCAGCAACAAATTGTTGATTCTCAAAACCGTTTGAACAATTCTAGGTTGCCAGAAGAATGGCGTGATTGGTTAAAGGTAAGAGTTGAGCAGCAACAATATTATTTAGATCATGATATTAACCCGATGGCACCGGGCGCACCAACTTTTGTAAGGGCGTTTATTGAGCAAGGAATTACATTATTTATTCCACTTCTCGTAATGATTGTCGCCATTGATATCGTTTCAGGAGAACGAAGTGATGGAACGATGAAGATGTTACTTACGCGGCCGATTCGGCGCTGGAAAATACTCCTTAGTAAATACGTAACGATGTTATTTTTCATTTCGCTCATACTGCTCCTTGTAGGTGTGTTTGCTTACGTATTATCAGGGCTTGTATTTGGATACTCGGGATGGAATTTACCTGTTTTAACTGGATTTGTTATTGATAAGGAAACGTTAAATACGAATTTTGTACATCTTATTCCGCAGTGGCAATACATCTTAATGGCGTATGGACTAGCCTGGTTTGTTGCTATCGTTGTCGGAACTATATCATTTATGGTCTCTGTTTTAATTCGTAATACACCAGCTGGTATGGGCGTTATGCTAGCTGCATTAATTGCAGGCGGTATTTTAAGCTCGTTCGCAACATCTTGGGAAGGTGCGAAATATATTTTTAGTGTGAATTTATCATTAACAGATTATCTATCAGGAAAACTACCTGCATTACAAGGTTTATCGATGGAGTTTTCTTTAATGAATTTAACGGTTTGGGCAGTTGTTTCCCTTATCATTTCATTTGTAGTATTTACAAAACAGGATATGGTGAATTAATTAGACGGGAAGTGAAAGCATGGAAAATGTTTTAAAAAATGATTGGGGGCCATTATTGGCACCAGAATTTGAGAAAGAATATTATCGTAAGCTAGCTGATTTTTTGAAAGAAGAGTACAGTACACATGTTGTTTACCCAAAGAAAGAAGATATTTTTAACGCTCTAGAGTATACAAGTTATGAAAATACAAAGGTCGTTATTTTAGGACAAGATCCATATCATGGACCGAATCAAGCGCATGGTTTAAGCTTTTCTGTGCAACCCGGTATTAAAACGCCACCGTCGTTGTTAAATATGTATAAAGAACTTCGAGATGAATATGGGTATGATATTCCAAATAACGGTTATTTAGTAAAGTGGGCAGAGCAAGGCGTTTTATTATTAAATACTGTATTAACAGTTCGACAAGGTGAAGCAAATTCTCATAAGGGAAAAGGATGGGAGCATTTCACAGATCGCGTAATTGAGCTATTAAATGAACGTGAAAAGCCAGTTATTTTCATATTGTGGGGACGCCATGCACAGGCGAAGAAAAAATTAATTACAAATACGAAGCACCACATTATCGAATCTGTACATCCAAGCCCACTATCAGCAAGACGTGGTTTCTTCGGAAGTAAGCCATACTCTAAAGTAAATACGATTTTAGCTAATATGGGCGAGAGGGAAATTGATTGGGAAATTCCAAATTTGTAAATAAAAAAGGTAGTTAACAGTCGTTAACTACCTTTTCATTATTGTTGCTCGTTCTTTAATTTTGCATCTAGTACAAACGTGCCAAATGGGATAACTGATGAAACGAATGCCCCAAGTGCCCATAAAATTGATTTACGGTGTACGATTGTTACTTGAATTACTGCGAAGATAAATAAAATAAATAAAACACCGTGAGCCATGCCTGTAATTTTAACAGCTGTTGCAAATCCTGCGAAATATTTTAATGGCATTGCTACAAATAATAGTAGTAGAAAAGAAATCCCCTCAATAAGTCCAATTGCTCTTAATCGTCCGATTGGTGTAGATAACATGTAAAATAGCCTCCCTTAACGTATGCTTGTTTATAGTAAATTTGTATTCTTTTTTAAAATAAAATAGTCTATTTTGTTTCATTATATACAAAAAGAAAGTTTACACTACGAGAATAGTGTAAAGTTCAAAATATAGTCACAAAAGCATGGTAATTTAAATAAAAACCTATTTGAAGTGTTTGACTTCAAATAGGTTTTATGAGTGGAAATATTAAACAAGTGCTTCTTTTTTTAGTACGAACTTCTCTACAACCTTTGCTACACCATCGTTCATATTTGTATCTGTTACATAGTTTGCAATTTCCTTAATATCATCAGGTGCATTGCCCATTGCAACACCAAGACCGGCGAATTCAATCATCGCCTGATCGTTATAGCTATCGCCCATTGCGATAACTTCTTCGCGCTTAATGCCAAGTTTTTGGATTAATTGGTTTAAGCTCGTTCCTTTTGTAACACCGGCTTCAGTAAATTCTAAGAAGAATGGTTTAGAACGCATAACGCTTAATTGTCCTTCTAGTTGTTTTTGTAATTTCTTTTCTACTTCAACAAGGCGTTCAGCTTCTTTATTCATTAATACTTTTACTACAGGCTCTTTAACAGCAGCTTTAAAGTCATCTACTACAACAATAGGCATCCCAGTAATATCGCCCTCGATTTCAGTGTAAGGATTATTTTCTTCTGTTACGATATCATCGCCAATATAAGTATGAATCCATACATCTTCAGTTTTACTAATTTCAAATAAGTTGTGAACGATTTCAGGAGAAAGCGTACTACTAAAGATTTCTTCGTTTGTTTTACAGTTAATAATTTTTGCGCCATTAAAAGATAGAATGAAACTGCCGTATTCTTCTAAACGAAGTTCTTTCGCTACATTGCGCATACCAAACGTTGGACGTCCGGAAGCAAGTACAACTTTTACACCTTGTTCTTGTGCAGTCATTAGAGCTTCTTTCGTACGAGGTGAAATAGTATGGTCGTCACGTAATAAAGTATCATCTAAATCTAAAACAATCATTTTATAAGTCATATTGAAAATTCCCTTCTTTATTTAAATCAAATATATGTTCATGGAGATGTAAGAAATAATAGTAAGACATCGAACCTCTTTAAAAAGAAGTAGATTCATTCTTCTGAGTGTTTTTCTCATCATATTAATTAATAATCATTGGGGATGGACAAAACCCCAATGATTAAATGTTTATTTTATCGTAACAACTCTAAAGGTAGAGTGCAATAATGGAAGTTTTCCAATTTACGATACTTGTTTTGTTGTCGAACGAGAAAATAGTATTTCTAGTAAGATTGCCATTACAGCCCCAAGAACGAGACCATTACTTAGGAATGAAGCTAGAAATGGTGGAAGCGTGGAATATGCTCCTGCTGGAACGAACATAACCCCAATTCCTGTGAAGATTGACAGACCTGCTACTTTAAATAATCGTTCTTTATCCTGTACCGTTTCGTATTCTCGAAAGGCGAGACCGATCATGCTTGCAAATACAGGATAAATGGCAGCATAACCAACTGCAACTGGGATTGCCGCAAAGAATGAAGTGATCTTTGGGAATATACTAACGACAATAATAAAGCTTGACCCTAATATAAATGGGAGGCGTTTATAAATATTAGTCGTTGCAATAAAACCTGCTGATCCAGAAATAGCGACAGGTCCGATAGCCGAAAACAGGCCGCCTAGTAATTGATTGATTCCTGTTATAATACCGGCCTGTTTAAAACGATCTGATGCAGCATTTTCTTCATATTTAGAGACAACCTTTTGTACAACGCGAATACTTGCTAACATATTTGTTAGAAGTAAGAGTGTAACGAAAATGACCGTAATTACCATGTTCCATTCAACACGAGGCATTCCGAAAACAAATAAGGATGGAAAACGGATTATATCTGTCACTGGTGTTATTGGATTAGATAATCCGAAGCATGCGAATAATATCCAGCCACAGACGATACTGAAAAGAACAGAATATTGTCCGATAATAGGTAGCTTCATGATGAAAAAGGATAGTAAAATAACAATGAGTGAAAGAATAAATACGTTAGGTTGTACTTCTGTATGTTTTCCATCCAGGCCGAACATTCCTTTTAAGAAGGAACCACTAAGTTGTGCAACAAGAAGAAATAAGTACGTTCCAATGACTGTCGGTGTAAAATAGCGAACGAGTTTATCAATAAGTCCAAAAACGCTAAGAATAATACAAATGATACCGCTTAATAAGAAAGCATATTGAAGAACTTTAAGTGTCTCATTGTTTGATCCAAATAATACGACACCTAAACTTGCATATAGGGAGAAAATTCCCCACCAAAGGCCAGCAGGACCTTCTTGAATAGGAAGTTTATGCCCAAATATAGCTTGTAAGAGACCAGCAAAGCCTAGAACAAATAATGTTCTTTGTACGAATGCGATAGCTTCAGCGCCATCAAGACCATAACTAGTTGCGACGCTAATTGGTACAATAAGACTCCCAGCTAAAATAAATAGTGCCCATTGTAAGGCGGAAAGAAATGTTTTCATTATATCAACCTCTTTCATAGATTCCGTATCTAGTATATATGTATTTCATTTCCACTGGCAAAGATTGTAGATAGAGAAAAGAGTTGAAACATGATATGAATGCACGTAAGCAATTATGGATAGCAGTTATATGTATGACTTTTGTTGTAATTTTAGGAACGCTAGGATTTATGACGATTGAAGAGATTAGTTTGTTTCAAGCATTTTGGATGACGATGATTACTGTATTAACTGTTGGATACGGAGATGCCATTCCTGTAACACAGGCAGGAAAAGTTTTTGCGCTCCTTATCATACCGATTGGAGTCGGTATCGTTACGTATGCAATCGGTGTAGTGGCAGCTATGATTATTGAAGGGAATTTATTTCATGCAGTACGGAGGAAGAAGATGGATAAACAAATAGCACAGTTACAAAATCATATTATCGTATGTGGTTGCGGTAGAGTAGGGCTTCAAGTTGTACATGAATTGCAAGAAAAGAAAATTCCATTTGTCGTCGTGGATAAGGATGAAAGCATATTAGAGAAGGAAAAGCTTTTATATGTACATGGAGATGCAACAGAAGACCAAGTGTTACATCATGCTGGGATTTCAAAGGCAGCTGGTTTAGTTGCTATCGTAGCAAATGACGCTGAAAATGTATTTATTACGTTAACTGCAAGAGGATTAAACGATGCAATTAAAATTGTGGCAAGAGCAGAAAAACCAGAAACCGAAGACAAATTAAAGAGGGCTGGTGCAAATAAGGTGATTAATCCATCTAGTATGGCAGGGATTCATATTGCAAAAGGTATTGCGAATCCGCTAACAGTTCATTATATTGATACAGTACTGTATGGCGTGGAGCAGTCATTTGTAATTGAAGAAATTGCAGTCGGTGAGGGCTCTATTTTAGCTAATAAATCATTATTAGAGAGTGATGTTAGAAATCAATTTGATGTAACAATTTTAGCGATTTTGAGAAATGGGAATGTTATACATAATCCAACGGGGCAGGAAAAGTTGCAAGAACATGATATGATAATAGTATTTGGTTCAGTAGAGAAGCTGGGGCAATTTGAGAAAGAACTACAAAGTACGAGGTGATAAGGGATGCAAATATCAAGCGATAAGATTTTAAATAAAATGGCGAATGAAATTGCAAAGGCAAAAAGTAGTGAAGGACAAAAATCAAAAGAACATGTATTAGTTGTGCGTGCTTTATGTGATTTATTATTAGATGAGCAAGTTGAATCTTCTACGTATAGAGAGCCGCAAATTCAATCACAAATAATTGGATCACAACCAATCACGATGCAACCAATTGCACCGGTTTCTAATGAGCCAGTATATATAAAAGAAAGTGATGCAAACGGTAATTCTTTATTTGATTTTTAGAAGATAAATCGTTTGGCTTATATGTAAAAATTGCTTATGATAAAGGTAAAAAAGGGGAATTAAGATGAAAATTTTCTTTTTACTAGGTTGTATTGCAGCGGGGCTATCTGTTGCGTTAGGGGCTTTCGGAGCACATGGTTTAGAAAATAAAGTTTCTGCAAAAATGTTAGAGGTTTGGAAAACAGGTGTTACATATCAAATGTTTCATGCAGGTGGACTATTTGTAGTTGCTTTATTGATGGATAAAATTCAATCATCACTTTTAACTACTGCTGGCTGGCTTATGGTAGCCGGGATTATTATGTTTTCAGGTAGTTTGTATGCATTAAGTACGACGGGTATTAAGTTCTTTGGCCCAATTACACCTCTTGGTGGTGTGGCGTTTATTGTGGCATGGATCTTAGTCGGAACTGCAGTTGTAAAAGGATTATAAAAACAAAAGCTGGCATATGCCAGCTTTTTTTATGGTCTTGGAGCATAAGTTGCTTGTTGACCAGGCAAATACGTAATTCTTTCTGGGAATTCTACATAATCTAAGTAAATCATTAGTAGTAAATAACGTTTCCCTGACTCTGGCTCACTAATTACAATATGATCACGACCAGCTGCTTCGATAATACCTGTATAGGATTGTGTACCGAGTGAACTACCACGCTCATAAGTCATTACAACTGTGGCTTGCTTGCCCTTGTTCAAGCGAAGAATATTTTCAATATATGACTGTTCTAGAGGTAACATACCTTGAGAAACAGCATATTGAGCTTGCGCAGCTTGTTGTTGCATTGCTTGCTGCTGTTGCTGTTGCTGTGGGGTCATTTGTTGCGGTTGTACGTAAGTTCCAGATGGTTGATAGAAACCTGTTCCGTAATACGGATTTTGTTGCTGTGCCATTCAAAAATCCCTCCTTGTTTTCATTCCTTAATATATGCTAGGGCAATCCCCAGCATTTGGCTGGAAGAAGCAGTGCTTTTTGAAGCGACCAGAGTTTTGCTGGTTATACCAAGTTGGTGGGCATGCACCTTCAGGTCTAAAAAACCATAAGGCAAAGTTGGCAGGCCAAAAGCGTTGCCCTTGAATGGTCCGTCTTGCCAGAGCAATATCTTGTTCACGCGCACGCTGATAAAAATATCCTTTTTGCGTTGCTTCGAAACCGCCAGGGTTTTGATAAACCATTTGACGTAAATTACGAATGTTTTTAAAGTCCAAACAATTTCCACGAACGCGATTTACTCCAACATTTCCAACCATTAACATTCCTTGTTGCCCTTCTCCTTCAGCTTCAGCACGCATCAATCTAGCTAATAACTTAACATCTTCTTCGTTATGCGCGATAACGCCCATTATGTGTCACCTCTGTTTTTGGAATACCTTTTGGAAAGAGGTTTATCTCTAGATGAAGTGTGTAACAATTACTAGTTCATACGTATGAGGAAAAAGAGTCAGATATGACAACCAAACGAAGTTTTACATTGGGAGTAGAAAATAAAAAAAGCTAGCGTGAGCCAGCTTTTTTTATTAAAAAACTTTAGACCATAAGTTTGAGAAGAAATCACCGATAGAGCGCATTGTTAACACAAACCAATTTGCTTTTTCAACATCTTCTGTCGTTTTTGCAGTAACTTTCATACTTTTACTACCGTCTAAGAAACCATATTTATCAGTGGATTCTAAAGTAATCGAACCTACTTTGGCACCCTTCTTAATAGGAGCAACTAAATGACCATCTTCAGCAAGTGATTTATCTGCTTCAGTTCCAATTTTATAAGGGTCTTTGCTACCTTTTTTTGCAATTACGGTTATTTCTTTTTCCGGTGCAACAGTTACTTGATCTTTTTTTCCTTGTACTACAGAGAGTGTATTGTTTTTATCGACCTTTAGTTTTTGTTTTTCGAAGTTATTAAACCCGTATTCGATTAACTCACGAGATTCTGTGAAGCGCTCGTCCATTGATTTTGTTTTAATAATAACCGAAATAAGACGTACATCACCACGTTTAGCAGTAATAGTAAATCCGTATCCAGCTGTATCAGAACTTCCGGTTTTTAAACCATCAGTACCTTCATAAGCGAAAGCAGCTCCTGGTAACATCCAGTTCCAGTTTTCCATACGAATTGGTTTCGGATGATTATCTGGGAAGTTTCTAAATCTTTGTTTTGTATCCTCTAGCATTTCTGGATACTTTGTAATCATTGCTTTTGAAAGTATACCCATATCGCGAGCTGACATAGAGTTTTCTGCATTTGGATCAGTACCCTCAGGATGTTTTCCTTTTAAGTCAGCGTTATTTAAACCAGTAGCGTTTACAAATTTATATTTCTTTAACCCTAGTTTTTTTGCATGTTCATTTGCAAGATTTAAGAAGTTTTTCTCACTTCCTGCAAGAAGTTCTGCTAAGGCAATACTAGATCCGTTTGCAGAGAAGATAACGATAGAATGATATAGTTCTCTTACAGTATATTGACGTCCTTTTTCGAACGGCACGTTTGAGAATTCATTATTACGTGAAACTTCATAAGCGTAATCGGAAATATTTACCTTTGTATCCCAAGTGATTTTTCCTTCTTTAATTGCTTCTAACACGGCATAAACAACAATTAATTTTGACATACTAGCGATAGCTAGTAATTCATCTGGATTTTGTTCATGCAGTATTTTTCCTGTATCTGCATCAAATAGAAGTGCAGCAGCTGCCTCAATGTGTATTTTTCCTTCCGCATGGGATGTTGTTACTCCTAAGGAAGAAATTGACAATAGAAACGCTAGTAAAATAGAAAAGATTTTCTTCATATACATTATCACCTTCGCATCGTTATTAGCATATAGCTCGTACCATTTTAGCATAAATTTGGATATGGAAAGGTTACAATTTTGTAAGGTATTTAAAAGGGATTTGTCGATTTTTGTTCAAATTTGCGGAAAAAAGAAGTTTTTTGAGGAGAAATATAGAGGGGAATAAAAAAAGGAACGAATTTCGTTCCTTTTTCACGATTTACCCCGAATTAACGGGCAGTAAGATCCCCACCTCAAAATTAAGCGAAAGCAAGGAGGTTAGGTGGGCGATCAACTGCCCGTAAAAGCCCGATTGGTTCAACTAATAATCAGTGGGGATGAACAAAATCCCCACTGATTAAAGTTTCACTTTATATGTGTAAAAATTTCTCTACCTTTTCGTCTGGTAAAATGTTTCCGACGAAAAATGTTCCGAATTCACCATAACGAGCACTTACTTCATCGAAGCGCATTTCATATATAAGCTTTTTAAATTGAAGAACATCGTCAGCGAATAATGTTACGCCCCACTCAAAATCGTCGAATCCAACAGATCCTGAAATAACTTGGCGTACTTTACCTGCATACTGGCGACCAATTTTACTATGACTGTACATCATTTTCTTACGTTCCTCCATCGGAAGCATGTACCAGTTGTCATCACCTTGGCGACGCTTGTCCATTGGATAGAAGCAAATATGATTTGCTTTCGGTAACTCAGGATATAAGCGAGCTAAGATTTGTGGATTTTGGTATGGATCTTCATCAGCTGGAAGGTAGTTGCTTAGTTCAACAACAGATACGTAAGAGTATGCAGGAACCATATATTCAGCTAAAGTTGTTTTATTCAATTCTGTCTCAATTTCATTTAACTCTTCCATTGTTGGACGTAAAATCATAAGCATAATATCAGCTTTTTGGCCAACAACTGTATACATTGCGTGACTGCCCTTTTTTGCAGCAGCTACGTCGTTCCATTTTTCAACGACATTTAAAAATTCAGACACAGCTTGTCCGCGTTCGTCGCTAGATAATGTTTTCCATGCAGCCCAATCAATAGAACGTAAATCATGTAAACAATACCAGCCATCTAACGTTGTTGTTGCTTCACTCATTCTATTCACCTCAGTTAATGATAGTTTTACACGTTAACTATAGCATATATAGTTTTAAAATCATCTATATAAAACCTTGGCGCATAAAATTGTCACATTTAAGTGTTTAAGCAAGGTGAATTTAACGGCTGAATTTTATGAAAATATAATCATTTTTATTTTATCTATTTTTTGGGAGCTATAAGTTTAAAATATAGAGGAAAAGAAGTATTCTTAAAGATAGAGTTTTTTAACATATGTAGGAGGGTTTATTCGTGAGCAACTTATTTACAACAGTAAAAGAAAAAGTTCAAGGAAAAGGCATTTCTATCGTACTTCCTGAAGGAACTGATGAAAGAATTTTAGGCGCTGCAGAGCGTTTAGCAAAAGAAGAGTTAGTAAAACCAATCTTAGTTGGTAATAAAGAAGAAATTAGCGCAAAAGCTGCTAGCATGAATTTAACATTAGCAGGCGTTGATATTTACGATCCAGCTACATACGAAGAAATGGATGCAATGGTAGCATCTTTCGTTGAACGCCGTAAAGGTAAAGCAACTGAAGAAGACGCTCGCAAAATCCTTAAAGACGAAAACTACTTCGGTACAATGCTTGTATACATGGGCAAAGCACACGGTTTAGTAAGTGGTGCAGCTCACTCTACAGCTGATACAGTTCGTCCAGCACTTCAAATCATTAAAACAAAACCAGGCGTTACAAAAACTTCTGGCGTATTCATCATGGTACGTGAAGAAGAGAAATATGTATTCGCTGATTGTGCAATTAACATTGCACCAAATAGCCAAGATTTAGCTGAAATTGGTATCGAAAGTGCGAAAACTGCTGAACTATTCGGCATTGATCCACGCGTTGCTATGTTAAGCTTCTCTACAAAAGGTTCTGCGAAATCTCCAGAAACAGAAAAAGTTGTAGAAGCAACTCGCATTGCAAAAGAAATGGCTCCAGAATTAGCTCTAGATGGAGAATTCCAATTCGATGCTGCATTCGTACCATCTGTAGCTGAGAAAAAAGCTCCAGGTTCTACAATTAAAGGTGATGCTAACGTATTCGTATTCCCAAGCTTAGAAGCTGGTAATATCGGCTACAAAATCGCTCAACGTTTAGGTAACTTCGAAGCAGTAGGACCAATCTTACAAGGTTTAAACATGCCTGTAAACGACCTATCTCGTGGATGTAACGAAGAAGAAGTGTACAAGTTAGCTTTAATTACAGCAGCTCAAGCACTTTAATTCTATAACGAATTGAAATAAAGACCGTCGCTAAAATAGCGACGGTCTTTATTTTTCTAAGCCAAGTGCTTTATTGTTACGATCAATAATACGTTGTAAATTCGTCTCATATAAAGGTATTTCATCTATTGTTAATTGAGATGGTGTTAACTTTGGAGCGAATTGCTGCAATGTTTTTAAAAGGCGCATCATTAAATCTTGTACTGTAATGGTTTCGCCAAGTAATTCTGAAAGTGAAGCCATCGTACTCGGTACAATTTCAGGATAAGTAAAGCGTGTTTCTTCTCCTTGAATGGCTAGGTTGTAGAAATCACGAACGAGTGCGGCACGTTCAGAGCCACTTCCTGTAGCACAGAGATAAATTTGGACAGCGACACCACCGCGAATACGGCGCTGTGAAATACCAGCAAATTTTTGATCGCGAATACTTAAATCGTAGCTACCAGGGCAGTAAGAACCAACGATTTCTTTTGCCTCAATTGTAACATCGTAATCCTTTAACATTTCCTGAATTAAATGCCACATTGTATCGTATCCAAGATCAATATCGATACCTTTTTCCGTCTCTTGGAATAAAAGCGATACGTTTAACACACCTTCATCAAGTACGACTGCAAGTCCGCCAGAATTACGAACGATAACATTGAAGTTGTTTTCTTTTAAAAAGGAAATACCTTCTTCCAAGTGCGGTAGGCGTGAATCTTGAATGCCAAGAACAATTGTATTGTGATGAACCCAAGAACGCATTGTTGCAGCTGATTGACCATTTCCGATACTTGTGCATAATGTGTCGTCCATTGCGAATGACTGCAATGCATGGAATGTTGGTCCCAAACTAGACTGATCTACAATACGCCACTCTGGCTGAGATAAAATGGAACGGGAATTGCTCATATAACTAACCCCTTATCTTTAAAATGACAATCTCTATTATAGCAAAAAATGAAGAATGGAGTTTCCTCATATATAAAGGGAAAGTTTAAAGGTGAAATAATAAAAAGGATGCATTATATGCACCCTTTTTATTCTGCAATTTTTTCTAAATTACCGTTTCGGTCCATTCGGAAAGATGTTTGAGAACGTTCTTCTTCATCCATGACTGCCAACTTACGAGCACGGTTCATAATATTCATGAGTGTTTCGTAATCTTCTTGTACAGTATGAGATTGTTTTTCTAATTTTTCCAATTTCTTTTCTAGTTCTTCATTTCGAAGGATTTGTGATTTAATTTCTTGTTTCAATCTCGTATTCTCGTTTTCAAGAGCTGTCACTTTTATATTTGAAGATCCGACTGTTTGTAAAAAATAAATAACATCTTGCATTGTCATAGAGCCCTTTGTAGCAGGAACGGTAGTTTCTTGATATGGAGTAGCTTCTTTATATTGTACAATTGATTCCTCTTGTACGAACTCTTCATAATTAGTTATCGAATCTGAAGCTGGTGGTGTATAAAGTAAACGTTTTTTCGCTTGTTCACCACTTGCAGCACGCATTTTATCTTTACGATGTTTTTTTGCTAGTTGAAGAGCTTGTTCATAGCTATAGCGAACAACAGCATTCCAACGGAAACCACAGGCAGCCGATGTACGATTTAATCTGTCTCCTACTTCTTCAAATGCATTTAATTGGGTACTTCCTTCTCGAACGTGACGAAGTACAGTTTCAGCAAGTAATAAATCATCCTCATCTGTCCAAGCATCTTGTCTTACTTTCATAGATTCAACTCCCTTTCTTTTTATGAACTTCCTATTTTTATAATGGGCAAAAAAATGAGCTTTTATACAAAGCTTTTAAAAATATGGTAGATTTCGATGAGAGGTATAAAGTGAAACTTTAATCAGTGGGGAGGTTCTTCATCCCCCACCTAACTTCTTTGCTTTCACTGAATTTTGAGGTGGGGATCTTACTGCCCATTAAAGCGGGATAAATTTTGCCAAGAATGATGGAAGCTGCTGTAGGAAAACATATAAATATGTAGCATTATATGAGGAAAGAGCGTCGAAAGGAAACTTGCAACGAGCTTCAAAGAGCGGTAAAATACCATTTAGTGTTTATTTTTAAATGTACTTGAGAAAAGTTTAAAATAGAGGAAGTGTTATATAATGGGAAACGAATTTCGTGTGTGTGATGATTGTCAGGCAACGAACGTTAAAACGTTGATTCCAAAGCTAAAAAAAGTAGATTCATGTGCAACGATTGAAGTTGGATGTCAGTCTTACTGTGGCCCTGGCCGTAAAAAATCATTCGCATTTGTAAATAATCGTCCAGTTGCAGCGCCAACAGAAGATGAATTAATTGTAAAAATTGAAGCGAAGTTAAATAAGTAAGGAAAAGAAGAGTGAACAGATTACTCTTCTTTTTTTATGCCCATAAGAGGAAGAATCTATTCTGAGAAAGCTTAACTGGTGATGATAATAGTTCATGACAGATAGGCATTATCTATTTATTAAGGTCTCGACCTATATGAATTTGTATTTCAAAATAATGGTTGACAGTCTTTTGAAGCGATAGGTAGAATATAAGGTGTCTGATTCTGAGAATCATTATCAGAAAAGGGCCGATTCATTTAATTTTTTTTATTGCTATTTGAGAATAAATTTCATTTCATTAAATTAAACATATGTTGTTGGTTAGGATGGTTGAGGGATGGAAGCGAGCGCAAGGAGTATGGAACAGCAAGATGTGAATGTTAAAGAGATTAAGAGCAGGCCGCTCATTGCTTCTATTATTTTAGTAGCAGGTACAATTTTGTTAGCTTTAAGCATGGCATTGTCTATTTCGTTTGGTGCTGCAGATATTAGTTTAAAGACTGTATGGCAAGCTGTATTTCAGTTTGACGGTTCTATTACGCATCATAACGTAATTCAAGAACTTCGCATGCCTAGAGCAATAGGGGGCGTAGTTGCAGGTGCCTTTTTAGCGGTATCAGGAGCAATTATGCAAGGTATGACGCGAAATCCACTTGCATCACCATCGTTAATGGGGATTACAGATGGAGCTGTATTTGGAATTGCAATTATGTATGCATTCTTCCCTAATTCACCTTATTTAATGTTCGTTATCGCATCTTTTATTGGTGCTGCGTTTGGAGCGAGCATTGTATATGGAATTGGATCTTCTTCGCCAGGTGGATTAACGCCTGTGAAATTAGCTTTAGCGGGTGCCGCAATTAGTGCTTTATTAGGGGCCATTTCATCTGGAATTGCGCTATATTTCAATCTTGCCCAAGAGGTGAGTATGTGGAATGCGGGCGGAGTTGCTGGAGTGAAATGGGAAAGTATTAATATGTTAGTACCGATTGGCCTAGTTTGTCTCTTCATTGCAATTATGATGTCGAGGTATATTACAATTTTAAGCTTCGGTGAAGAAATTGCGATTGGACTTGGTCAAAATACGACATTAATTAAATTTATCGGGACAGTACTTGTTCTTGTGTTAACAGGTTCGGCAGTTTCTATGGCAGGATCGGTTGGATTTGTTGGTCTTGTCATCCCACATATGACTCGTTTCCTTGTAGGCTCAGACTATAGATGGGTTATTCCATGTTCTGCGGTCTTAGGCGGGCTTTTAATTGAATGTGCAGATATGTTATCTCGCGTTATTAATCCGCCGTTTGAAACGCCAATTGGAGCAATTACAGCACTAATTGGGGTTCCATTCTTCCTCTACTTAGCACGTAACGAAGGGAGAGGAAAAATGTGAGGACAAGTGTCTTAACAAAAAAGAACGTTTCGGTTTTAACAATTTTAGTAGGATTAATCGTTACTGTATTTTTAGTGAGTTTAAATACAGGGACATTTAAAATACCCCCAATGGACGTATTAAAGTCATTGGTTGGACTGGGGGCTGAAGATCAGTCTGTTATTTTATTTGAATTCCGTATGCCACGTATGGTCATTGCTATACTAGTTGGATCTGCTTTAGCGATGTCAGGTGCGATTTTGCAAGGGTTATCACGAAATCCACTTGCTGATCCAGGTATTATCGGTATTAACGCTGGAGCGGGATTAACAGTTGTTATCTTTGTCTACTTTTTCTTCGGGAAAGTAGGAACTGGTACATTTTTATCTGTATTCATTCTTCCGTTCTTCGCACTAGTTGGAGCGATATTAGCAGCTGTTATTATTTATTTATTAGCATGGAAAGACGGCGTTTCATCAACGAGATTAATACTTGTCGGTATCGCTGTTGCAGCCGGGTTTGGTGCTGTTAGTTTAATTTTTTCTATGAAGATGACATCTAACGATTTCCGTTTTGCTACGATTTGGTTAGCAGGAAGTCTATGGGGCACAGATTGGAAGTTTGTACTAAGTGTACTTCCATGGATGGTTATTTTCTTGCCACTTGCTATTAGTAAGGCTCACATATTAAACGTAATGAACCTAGGCGACTCCACAGCAGTTGGCCTTGGTGTAAATGTAGAAAAAGAAAGACGTAAATTATTATTTATTGCAGTTTGTTTAGCTGGTGCATCTGTTGCTGTTGCCGGAGGAATTGGTTTTATCGGTTTAATGGCTCCGCATTTAGCGAGGGGCCTTGTTGGTGGTAAACATCAAATTATGCTGCCTACGGCTGCACTAATAGGGACGTTTTTACTTTTATTCGCAGACGTAATTTCAAGAAGTGTGTTAACAACTTCAGAAATACCGGTCGGTCTTGTTATTTCTGTAATTGGTGCACCGTATTTTATATACTTACTTATGAGGACAAAATAAAGGGAGGCTTTTTGTATGGCAACTTTAGCGGTTGATGCGGTATCTGTTGGCTATAATGAAGGGTTAATTATTGATGGATTAACAGTTGAAATTCCGGAAGGGAAAATTACAACAATTATTGGACCAAATGGTTGTGGGAAGTCCACATTATTAAAAACGGCTTCTCGTATTTTGAAGGCGAAAAAAGGTACTGTTTATCTTGACGGAAAAGCAATCGAGAAACAACCAACGAAAGAAATCGCAAAGAAAATGGCAATTTTACCACAGACTGCAGAAGTGCCAACTGGCCTTACTGTATTTGAACTCGTTTCATATGGGCGCTTTCCTCATCAAAAAGGATTTGGAACGTTGAAAGAAGAGGATTATCGCTACATTCATTGGGCACTTGAAGTGACGGGAATGACAGAATTCGCAAATCGTCCAGCAGAGGCGTTATCAGGTGGGCAACGCCAACGCGTATGGATTGCGATGGCTCTTGCACAAGGGACAGAATTACTTGTATTAGATGAACCGACAACGTACTTAGATATGGCTCATCAATTAGAAGTATTAAACTTATTGAAAAAGTTAAACGAAGAAGAAGGTAGAACGATTGTTATGGTTATCCATGACTTAAACCATGCTTCTCGTTTCTCAGATCATATGATTGCATTAAAAGCTGGTAAGTTAATGAAACAAGGAACGCCAGACGAAGTGATGACGAGTGAAACACTTCGCAGTGTATTTGAGATTGAAGCTCAAATCGTTCCATGTCCAGTAAACTGTAAACCAATTTGTTTAACATATGATTTAGCGATGATTAGTAATCAATTGCGTAAAAAAGCATAAGTAGAATCCCCCTCGTAAAGAGGGGGCTTCTAATGGATGTTGAGCTTCTTATTAGTAAATAGGAAGTTGAACACCCGTTAGAACGGGGCATAAACAACAATTAATAAATATATATTGATTAATTGTTAACCTTGTTTCTTATAGTTCACTGTAACTTATAAGAGAAATACAGCTAGAAGGAGTGGAAACATGAAGAATTTTAAAATGGCGTTATTAGCAATGGTACTAGTCGTTACTTCTGTACTATTTGCAGCTTGTTCTAACAAAGAAGAGAAAAAAGCAGATGCGAAAGATGCGAAGACTGAAGAGCGCACTGTACAACATGCAAAAGGGGAAATTAAAATTCCTGCAAATCCAAAGAAAATTGCTGACCTTAGTGGTTCAACAGAAGAATTGTTAATCTTTGGTATGAAACCAATTATTACTGCTAATACATCTCAAGAAAAAATTGATGCACATATTGCAAATAAATTAAAAGACGTTAAACCGGTTGGCTCTGCTTGGGGCGATAAAATTAATATCGAAGCAGTAGCTGCTGCAAAACCAGACTTAATTCTTGTAAACGATCGTCAAGAAAAGATTTATGATCAATTATCTAAAATTGCACCAACAGTTATGTTAAAAACTCCATTAGACCAATGGCGTCCAAAATTCGAAGAAGTAGGCCAAATCTTCGGTAAAGAGAAAGAAACAAAAGAATGGTTCAAACAGTATGATGAAAAAGCAAGCAAATTACATGATAAAATCGTTGCGAAAACTGGCGATGCTAAATTCATGAAAATGGCTGCATATCCAAACGCTTTCCGCGTATATGGTGACTACGGTTACGGTAGCGTAATCTTTAAAGATTTAAAATTACCAGCGGTTAAAGGTACACCAACTGATAAAGCGTTAGTACAAGTACAAAAAGAAGCTTTAATTGATTACAACCCAGATTACTTATTCGTATTTACGACTGGTGACGGTTCTCAGCGTCTAAAAGAATTCCAAGAAGAATCAATTTGGAAAAATATGAACGCTGTTAAAAATAACCACGTATTTACAATTAAAAACGAAGACTTAAACAAAGGTTACTTCCCGCTAGGTAAAGAAATGATTTTAGATGAAGTTGCTGAGTTCGTTTTAGGGAAATAATGTGTAAAAAAAATCACTTTTACTCCGGTAAAAGTGGTTTTTTTCTTTATATAAGGGCAATTAATATAGTCTTTCATTTCTTTCTGTTTCCTATTTCGTTTATAATATATAGTAAGAATGCAGTAAAGAAAGGGGGATGTCGGAAAGTGGTATATTTAAACGACAAACTCAGCGAAACAAAAGTGTTTAAAGACCCGGTACATAAATATGTGCACGTGCGCGATCGTGTTATTTGGGATTTAATCGGAACGAAAGAATTTCAACGCTTGCGCCGTATTAAGCAGCTTGGAACGACATTTTTTACATTTCACGGTGCAGAGCATAGTCGCTTTACTCATTCGTTAGGTGTATATGAAATTATTCGTCGTATGATTGATGATGTGTTTGATGGCAGACCGAATTGGAATGCTGAAGATAGATTGTTATGTTTATGTGCGGCATTGCTTCATGATGTCGGTCACGGTCCATTTTCTCATTCGTTTGAAAAAGTATTTTCATTAGACCATGAGAAATTTACGCAAAAGATTATCGTTGGAGATACGGAAATTAATCGTGTATTAAGTCGTGTGGATAAAGATTTCCCACAAAAGGTAGCCGATGTAATTGCGAAAACATCTACTAATAAATTAGCGATTAGCATGATTTCTAGTCAAATTGATGCAGATCGCATGGACTATTTATTAAGGGATGCGTACTTTACTGGCGTAAAATATGGAAACTTTGATATGGAACGTATACTGCGTGTTATGCGTCCGTACGGGAATCAAGTAGTTATTAAAAATAGTGGTATGCATGCTGTTGAGCATTATATTATGAGTCGTTATCAAATGTATTGGCAAGTATATTTCCATCCGGTAACGCGCAGTGCTGAAGTTATTTTAACGAAGATTTTACACCGTGCAAAATCATTGCATGAGAAGTATTATACATTTAAAAATCACCCTGTTCATTTCTATTCTTTATTTGAAGAAGAAGTGACAGTAGAGGATTATTTAAAGTTAGACGAGAACGTTATGTATTATTACTTCCAAGTATGGCAGGACGAAGAAGATCCAATTTTAAGCGATCTATGCCGTCGTTTTATGAATCGAAACCTATTTAAATATGTAGAGTTTACAGATAAGCACGGTTTAGATAATTGGATGGAATTAAGTAGCTTATTTAAAAAGATTGGACTCGATCCAGAATACTATTTAGTAGTTGATTCAACATCAGACTTACCGTACGACTTTTACCGTGCTGGTGAAGAAGAAGAACGCCTGCCAATCTTACTTCTTATGCCAAATGGAGAGCTTAGAGAGCTTTCACGTGAATCGGATATTGTTGAGGCGATTACTGGTAAGAAGAGAAGGGATCAAAAGCTATTCTATCCGCATGATTTAATCTATGAAGATGGAAGAAAAGGAAAATATAAAGAGAGAATCATCGAGTTACTAGAAGGAAAAAAATAAGAAGCAGCTAATGGCTGCTTCTTATGAAAAAACTTGAAATTATTTGTCGCTTAAGCGTTTTCCGCCAACTGCATAATGGTTTTTAGACATTTCTTCGATGAAAACAACGATGTTTTCTTCAGGAGCACCAGTTGTTTCGCTTACTGCTGCTGTTACTTTCTCAGCAAGAGCTTTCTTTTGTTCCTCTGTGCGTCCTTCTAACATTTTCACTGTTACGTATGGCATATATAATCGCTCCTTTTATGTAAGTTACAATCTTATTATAGCGGATTATGGGGAAGAACAATCGAAAAAACAAATAATTTCTTTTTTTGACATATGGAAGAGGAGATGAAGCATGGATCAGTTATTTAGATACCCGTTGCACCAAATTCCTTTGGTAGCAATGGCCATTATTATCGCATTATCAGTGCATGAATTTGCGCATGCATATGTAGCATATAAATTTGGGGACGATACAGCAAAGAGACAAGGGCGTTTAACGTTATCACCGATGGCTCATTTAGACCCTATAGGTTTAATTGCAGTATTAATTCTTGGATTTGGTTGGGCAAGACCGGTTCCTGTTAACCCATATAACTTTAAAAGACCGCGTCTTGCAGGTATATTAGTTTCAATTGCAGGGCCGATTAGTAACTTAATTTTAAGCGCAATCGGTTTAATTATTTGGTATAGCTTATTAACATTTGGTGTATTATACTCAATTCCATCTGCAGTAGCAGATACGTTAGCTCAATTTTTCCAGATTTTTATTATGCTGAATATCGTTTTACTTGTATTTAACTTATTACCGATCCCGCCACTTGATGGGTATCGCGTAGTGGAAGATTTAGCACCAGCAAATATTCGCGCGAAAATGACACAGTATGAAAAATACGGGGCAATTGCGTTATTAATTCTCGTTATTACACCTCTTAGTAATTACACAATTCAACCTATTTTCCAGGTAGTTATTCCGCATGTATTTGTATTTTTAGATAGCATCATTGCGCCTATTTTTGGCCTTGTATAAATTTTAAGTGAGGAGGAATTTACATATGACAGAGAAAAAGAAAAAAATCGGTTTTAATATCGTGAAAAATGATTCAACGGATGGACATGGTGGTTTTGGCGTTGGGGCATTAAGCCTAGAAAACATTTCACCCGTATTTGTTGATGTACTAGAGAAAACAGCATTTGTTGATATTGGTGCGATGCATGCGCGTAGTACAGTAGAAAAAGGTATTAAGTTTTTAACAAATAAAGATGAAGTTCCAAACGGAAAACCATACTGGCTTGTGTGGGTAACGATTGAAAGAACAGCAACAGGTGCGTATTATGCAGGTGTAACAGCTTGTGAAATGACAGTTGACCGTGAAATTCGCCGCGGATATAAGTCACTTCCAGAGCACGTAAACAAAATGGATAAATCATTGAAGCGTCACATTATGGTTGACCATATGGACGAATCATCTAAAAAAGTACTTGGTACATTCTTAAAAGAACATAATGAAGCGATTTGGAACGAATCTAGCGAAGAATTGCGCCGTGCTTTATTAAGTGAATAAAAGAAAAGGATGTCTCACTAGTCAACAATCGACTAGTGAGACATCCTTTTTATTTTGACTTGTTGTATGAAAATATATCAACGATTCGACTAGGAGGCTATTCCACGTTCAGTGAAATAGCCTGATATTCTACCAAGGAAGATATTTTTTCCACCAACTTGTTTTTTTCTTTTCTTCAGTTGTCTTTTCAAATTCCTCTTTATCATCAACGTGATCCATACAATATTCAGTTGGTTCTGTACCTTTTGCAAAATACATTTTCACTGAAATTGGGCAATTTTTTGTAGCAATTTTCCCGTTTTCAGGGTTAATATCGACTGCAACGACGTCACTTGGTTGTTTAAACTCTTTTTTAGGTTGTCCATCTAAGCCTTTCTCCATCGTATCAGTCCATATTCTTTTCGCATAGCCTTGTTCTGCTACGTTTGAAATTGATTTAGGTTGATCATATCCAACCCATACGCCAGTTACGAGTTGCGGGGTAAACCCAATCATCCAACTATCTGTTTCAGTAGATCCAGATTTTCCAGCATATGTTCTTGATAGTTTAGATAACATCGATTGACCAGTTACAGCAGCATAACTGCTTAGTTTTTTATTAAACATGCCTGTCATCATTTCTTCCATCACAAATGCTTTGCTCTTATCAAGAACTTGTTTACTCTCCAAATGAGCATCGTATAAAATATTTCCTTCATGATCCATAATGCGGCGAATGAAAATAGGTTTTACTTCTTTTCCCCCGTTTGCGAACATGCTATAAGCGTTAACCATTTCAATTGGTTTTACAGGAGATGTACCGAGCGCAAGGGAAGGGACGTCTTTTAATGCACTCTTAATGCCGAATTGCTTCGCCGTTTTTGTAAGAATGTCTTCGCCTAAAAATAAATTGGTTTTCACGGCATAGACGTTATCAGAGACCGCAAGAGCTTGCGCCATTGTTACAAAATCGTCTGCATAATAGTCTTTATAGTTTTTCGGTTTATACTTTGAAACACCGTCACCTAAAGTGAACACAGTGTATTCACTTTTTAAGCGCGTAGCAGGGGTGAATCCTCGTTCTAATGCCGCATAATATAGAAACGGCTTAAATGTAGATCCAGGCTGGCGAGCGGCCTGTGTAGCCCTGTTAAATTGACTTGTATTATAATCAGTTCCACCAACAAGGGCAGCTACTTCACCTGTTTTTGGATTCATAGAGACGAGCGCAGTTTGTATGTTTGTCGTGTCAGGTATGTGGTCTTTTACAGCTTGCTCTGCAACCGATTGTAATTTTGGGTCTAGCGTTGTATAAATACGCAAGCCGCCTTTTTGTAAGGCTTGCTCATCTAATCCGATATCACGAAGAAGAGAAGCTTGTACAGCATCTTGGAAATAAGGCGCAACCTCTGCGACTTTTTTCGTATCTAATGAAGCGAAAGTTAGTGACTCTTTCTTTGCTGAAGCTGCTTGTTTCTTCGTAATATAGCCTTGTTCTACCATTTCATCTAATATAAGAGATTGTCGTTCTTTCGCACGATCTTCTTTTAAAAAGGGAGAGTAGACACTAGGTCCTTTTGGTATACCTGCAAGCATACTAGCTTCCGCTAATGTTAATTCTTTTGCTGTTTTATCAAAATATAGACGGGACGCAGCTTCGATTCCATAAGCACCATGCCCGTAATAAATTGTATTTAAATATCCTTCTAAAATATGATTTTTATTATAATTCACTTCAAGACGGATTGTGTACATTGCTTCTAATAGTTTACGTTTCCACGTTTTATCATGATCTAAGTATAGGTTACGGGCATACTGTTGTGTAATCGTACTAGCGCCTTGGACTTTTGCCATCGCTTTTAAATCAGCGACAATGGCACCAGCGATACGCTTCATATCAAAGCCATGATGTTTGTAGAATCTTTGATCTTCGATAGAAAGTGTTGCCTCTTTTACATAAGGAGAAATTTCATTGAGAGATACATTGTATCGTTTTTGCATCTCATTACTTTGTCCTATAACAGTGTCATCATTAGCATAAAAGACACTTGTTTGCGGGACAGCGACAGGAGGAGGTCCCATAATTTTTGCAACTATAATAATAACAAAAAAGGAAAAAACGAAAAAAAGAACAGAAGAAAACATTACGGTGAAGAAAAGACGTTTATATTTTTTAAGTTTTGGATTCTTAGTTTGATCCATCTTTTTCAGCCCCTCATTCATACAAACATTATTGTATTAGTATTGAGGGTTTTCGATTATTTTAAACAATGAAATTTCGAAAATAAAGAGCTCCTTCAATTAAGAAAGGAGCTCAAATGCACGTGCTGGCCAATCAGTAATAATGACATCTACGCCATAATCAATCATAGTTTGTAAATCTTTGTATTCGTTAATTGTATAAGGGCGGAAAACATACCCTTGCTTTTGTGCGAGTTGAACAAATTCCTTTGTTAGTAGTTCAAAGTTTGGATGTAAACCAGTTGCTTCTCTAGTTTTTGCTTCAGCGATAGGATCAGCAAGTGGTGTGTCATATAAAATTGCTCTTGGGATTTCAGGAGCAATTTCTGCTAATAATGAAACAGAGTCGTGATTAAATGAAGAGAATACAATTTGATTAGAAAGATGATATTCTCGAACGAGAGCAACAACTTTTTCTTCAATGTTTGGATAGTGAATGACATCTGTCTTTAACTCAATGTTGAGCTGTAACTTTGTTGTAGATAACCAAATGAATACTTCGCGTAACGTTGGGATTTTTGCTTCATGGAAAGAAGGATCTTTATGGCTGCCGGCATCTAAAGCTTGTAACTCTTCTACCGTTTTTTCAGAGACAAGACCTACATCATTCGTTGTACGATCGACTGTTTCATCGTGAATTACGACAAGTTCACCATCTTTTGATAGGTGGACATCAAGTTCAATGCCATGGGCGCCGATGCGTTCAGCTTCTTGGAAGGCAATCATCGTATTTTCTGGATGTGTTCCTTTTACGCCGCGATGAGCGAAAATAAGTGGTTTACTCATGTGAAATTCTCCTTATCATTTCTTTTCTTTCATTATGAAACTGCTTTTGAAAAAATACAATTTAATATGACAAACATTTACAAAAGTCTAACAGTTGCACAAAAGTTAACGTTAACGTAAAATGTAATAATCGAGTGAAGGGAGGAATAAACATGTATAAGATTGATGAAGTTACAAAGCAAGTTGGTTTAACAAAACGTACACTTCGTTATTATGAGGAAATTGGTTTAATTCATCCCCCAGAACGTAGTGAGGGGAACATTCGCCTGTATACAGACGAAGATATCGCTAGAATTAAAAGAATTGTGGAAGCGAAAGAAGTGTTAGGGATTACGCTTCAAGAAATGCAACATTTTTTATCGTTAAAAGAAAGAATGGAGCAAAGAAGAAATAGTGAGAATCCCCGTGATCGTGAAGTGATTCAAGAAATTAAAGAGATGCTTGAAAAACAAGTGCAAACGCTAGACGAGAAAATGGAGCAAATGCAGCGTGTAAAGGGAGAACTTGAAGACAGCTTACATCGTGCAGTGACATTTTTAGAGAATACAAAAGGAGAGTAATCAAAATGGAGAGCAAACAAAAACTAGGGAGATTGATTACAGTGTTGGCTACTTTCCTTGCCTTTTCAGGTATAGGGGTAGTCGATCCAATTTTGCCAATTATTGCTGAAAAGATTGGTGCATCGCATTGGCAAGTAGAGATGTTATTTACAGCGTATATTTTGACGATGGCAATTATGATGTTACCAGCTGGAATATTTGCATCGAGATTTGGTGATAAACGAATGATGACAATCGGTCTTGCGATCGTGACTGTATTTGCGTTTATATGCGGTATATCGCAAACGATTGCTCAGTTATCTCTTTTCCGCGCTGGATGGGGATTAGGGAATGCGATGTTCTTCGCAACGGCGATGACTTTATTGATTGCATTAAGTAAAGAAGTTCATGAAGCAGTAGGATTATATGAAGCAGCTATCGGTTTAGGAATGGCAGGTGGACCATTATTAGGCGGGATATTAGGTGGACATTCTTGGCGTTACCCATTTTTTGCGACGAGTATTTTAATTTTCTTAGCATTTATTTTAGTTTTCTTTTTTGTGAAAGAACCAGAGCGAAAAGTGAAGCGTAAAGCGGCAGGCGTGGGAGAATTACTTAACCTGGTGAAGTATAAACCGTTTATGCAAGGCGCCATTTCAGGAATGTTATACTACTACGGATTTTTCGTTGTGTTAGCATATTCACCACTTATTATGCATTTATCTGCTATTCAATTAGGATTTGTATTTTGTGGATGGGGACTCGCGTTAGCTTACGGTTCTGCAATTTTAGCACATAAGCTAGAAGGGAAATATGAGCCGAAAACATTGTTGAAAGGCAGTTTACTCGTATTTGCGCTGTTCTTAATTGCACTATTCTTCGTGAAAATTATGTGGTTACAAATTGTATTAATTGTTCTATCAGGGTTAGCATCAGGATTAAATAATGCATTATTTACAAGTTATGTAATGGATATTTCACCTTATGAAAGATCTGTTACATCTGGTGTTTATAACTTTGTTCGTTGGTTAGGTGGCGCGATTGCTCCCATTTTATCAGGGATTATCGGCCACACTGTTTCACCGCAAAGTCCATTTTTAGTAGGTGGGATTGTTGTATTAGTTGGTTGTGTAATGATTTTAATTCCGATTCGAAAACCGGTAGAAGTAGAGAGAAAAGCCCTTTCTTAAGAAAGGGTTTTCTTTATATGTATATGTTAGAACCCTCTGACTAAAATATATTTTCGGTATTTTTGTACTTTTAACTATACTTTTTGGATGTTTTGTTTTATTTTTGTTAGGGGACATTAATGATGTCCCTATTATAAATTTGCATTGAAAGGCGTGATTGTACGATGGAACTATGGTTCACTGAAAAACAAACAAAACATTTTGGGATTACGGCGCGTATTAACCGCACATTACATACGGAGCAAACAGAATTCCAAAAACTTGATATGGTTGAAACGGAAGAGTTCGGAAACATGCTTATTTTAGATGGCATGGTTATGACAACAGAAAAAGATGAGTTCGTTTATCATGAAATGGTAGCGCACGTACCTTTATTTACACATCCAAACCCTGAAAACGTATTAGTTGTAGGTGGCGGCGATGGCGGTGTTATTCGTGAAGTGTTAAAACACCCAAGCGTAAAGAAAGCAACTCTTGTTGAAATCGATGGAAAAGTAATTGAGTACTCTAAACAATACTTACCATCAATTGCAGGCGCATTAGATAATGAGCGTGTAGAAGTAAAAGTAGGAGACGGTTTCCTACATATCGCAGAAAGCGAAAATGAATACGATGTAATTATGGTAGATTCTACTGAGCCAGTAGGGCCAGCAGTAAACCTATTTACAAAAGGCTTCTACGCTGGAATTTCAAAAGCGTTAAAAGAAGATGGTATTTTCGTTGCACAAACGGACAACCCTTGGTTCACACCAGAACTAATTACAACTGTGTTTAAAGACGTAAAAGAGATTTTCCCAATTACTCGTTTATACACAGCGAATATTCCAACTTACCCAAGTGGTCTTTGGACATTCACAATCGGATCTAAAAAACATGATCCATTAGAGGTAAGTGAAGAGCGTTTCCACGAAATCGAAACGAAATACTACACAAAAGAATTACACAATGCAGCATTCGCATTACCGAAATTTGTTGGCGATCTAATTAAGTAAGAGAATCGCACGGAACAAATAAAGTGTAAGTAGCTCATTTAAGGTGTTTGTCCAGAAGACTTGAACATGCTAGCTATTTACACTTCTGTAAAGAAAATTGTCTTCTTTGTATGAAATAGAAGACCCGGTAAATCGAGAAAGAGGAGCAACTCGCTCCAAATTTGAGAAATAATGAAAGGTTGGGATACCTTAAGTTCCACATAAGGAGGAAAAGAATATGCGTTTTGATGAAGCTTATTCAGGTAAAGTATTTATTAAAAGTCATCCAAGTTTTGAAGAGTCGAAGGTAGTTATTTATGGGATGCCTATGGATTGGACAGTAAGTTACCGTCCGGGATCTCGTTTTGGCCCTGCACGTATTCGTGAAGTATCAATCGGTCTTGAAGAATATAGTCCGTATTTAGATCGTGAACTAGAAGAGGTAAAATATTTTGATGCGGGTGATATCCCATTACCATTCGGAAACGCACAGCGCAGCTTAGACATGATTGAAGAATATGTATCAAAACTTTTAGATGCCGATAAGTTTCCACTAGGTCTCGGCGGTGAGCACTTAGTGTCTTGGCCAATTTTTAAGGCAATGGCAAAAAAATATCCGGATTTAGCAATTATCCATATGGATGCTCATACTGATTTACGTGAATCGTATGAAGGGGAGCCTTTATCCCACTCTACACCAATTCGTAAAGTGTGTGATTTAATTGGTCCGGAAAACGTATATTCTTTCGGAATTCGTTCTGGAATGAAGGAAGAATTTGAATGGGCGAAAGAAGTAGGTATGAACTTATATAAATTTGACGTATTAGAACCGTTAAAAGAAGTATTACCGAAACTTGCAGGACGCCCAGTCTATGTCACAATCGACATTGATGTATTAGACCCAGCTCACGCTCCAGGAACAGGAACGTTAGAAGCTGGTGGTATCACATCTAAAGAATTATTAGATTCCATCGTAGCAATTGCAAATTCAAATATAAATGTAGTTGGAGCAGACTTAGTAGAAGTAGCTCCTGTCTACGACCATAGTGATCAAACACCAGTCGCAGCAAGCAAATTCGTGCGGGAAATGCTGCTCGGTTGGGTAAAATAAAAGTGAAGCCGACTGTTTAGACCCGGTGACTAAGGTTCTTTCCTGCAAAAGGTGCTTTTTACCTTTTGGCAGGGAAGGTTCTTAGACGCACAAGGGTCTAGGAGGCGTAACTGGATAGAAATAAGAGCCCTCTATATGATTAGGGGCTCTTATTTTGTCGTTATGTGTCGGTAAGTCGATATGTCTTGTCGAATCGTCGATATAATGAAAAAATCGTTGATATATTTTGAGTTGTGATCGATATATTTGAAAAATCGTCGATATAATTTCATTTACCATTACGTAACACAAAAAAGAGCTATTCCCAAACAACAGGAATAGCTCTTTTTCTTATGCAACCTTCTCTTCCGAAGTAATGCCGCGAATGTCATCAGCAGAGCGAATTGGATATTTACGGAACACGATTGATCCGATGTATCCAACAATCGTGGTAACGATTCCACATAATATAGCAGCAATTGTTACTTTTACAACGTCATTAAATCCGAATAAAACAAGAAGTCCTGGGATTGGTGATGCTGTTCCTGGTGCATTATTAACGAGCTGGAACAGAGATGTAATAATACCAGCAAGTGCACCGCCAACGAAGTTTGTCGCATAAATTGGAATCGGATTTGCTGAAACAACATCGGCTTGTGTTAAAGGTTCGATTGCTACAGCAATTGTGTCTTTCTTTGAACAAATCTTTAGTCGTTTAAAGAAAATAAAGTTCATTGGGGCTGAGGCTGCTACGGCAAGACTACCAATTGCCATTGGTAAACCTGTTAATCCAAGCATTGCAGTGAGTGCCATAGAACTCAGTGGAGAGGTAGAAATAACTGTTATTAATCCACCAAGCATAATACCCATGATAATAGGGCTTTCTGTAGTTGCAACTGAAATCATAGAACCGATTTTACCAAGTGTTGCGTTAACGAGCGGATCCATAAGCATTGCCATTCCGCGTGAGATTGGTGCAGCGATAAATAAAATTGCTAAAAACTCTACACCAGCCGGTAATTTCTTTTCGAGAAATTTCACGACGAAGGCACAAACGTATCCAGCGAAAAATCCTGGTAAAATACCAAACCCACTAGTAGCGATACCGATTAAAACAGCATATACGGGGGAAACACCGATTGCTAATGCGACTAAAATCGCTGCTGCGACACCGCTCATACTACCGGAAGCTTCTCCTACTGATTGTAAAAAGTCATTATGAAACATTTCTCCACCGATATAACGGTGAAATGCTTCAATAAGAAAACTTGCGATTGCTGCATTAGCTAAAGCACCCATCGCCTTCATTCCGTAAGGCGCACGGTAACTGAAAAGTGTAAATAGACAAAGTACAACAAGTAATAGTGCTAAACCTTGCAAGATAGCCATTTGAAAACTGTCTCCTTTGATTTTTGTAATAAAAATTCGTATCATTCAATAATAATATAAAAGTTCATGAAACGGAAAAATTTTTTATTGGGAAATGGCTATAAGGTGAAAATGCCTTACAATAATGTAAGGAAAGTGTAAGACTTTTAGATAGAGTATAGTATGCCATTTTTCGTATAATACAAGTATAGATATATGACTAGGGAAAAAGAAGTGTAAACAGGAGGCTCATATATGAAATTGGTAATTAAAGTTTTAGCTGTATTCGCCATTATTCTAGGTGGAACAGCGTATTATTTGAACACAAAAACAGAAGGTGTACATGCTTTTGTAGACAACTTCTTTTCAAATAAAGAAATACAAGATTATTATGCGGTGGTAGATAAAGGTGAGAAAAAAGACGGAGAATACTTGTATACTTTTAAAGGATATACAGAAGACGGGAAGTTACAGGTTATTAAAAGAATGATGAACCGTGAATTGCATACGGGTGCTTTTATAAAAATTTATGCAAAAGGTATGCAAGGAAAAGGATGGGCTGAAATCCCGAAAGAATCAATTCCGCAAAAAGCGTTGGAAAAAATAGAAAAACGATAAAAGGAGCGACTCATTCGCTCCTTTTTAGTGCGTTAAAATAGTAATAGATGTTTTTTCTTTGTTAGAAATGATTTTTACACGTCCGCCAATTGGAAAAGTGAAAATCGGGGTTGTATGACCGAAACTTGCGTTTGCAATGATAGGGATATGTGCAAGCTCGGGCTTTGAAGCAATCATCTCTTGCATGTCTTCTATCGTACATTCTGCGCCTTTTTGCATCTTTCCTATAACGATGCCTTTTACATGTTCAAAATCTTGTTGCTGTATAAGAGAATGTAAATATCGATCAAAAGTTTTAAGAGTAGCTTTCCCAGTTAAACTATCCTCTTCAAGAAATAAAATTTTATCCTTTAAGTCTGGCATATATGGTGTACCTTGTAGCAAGTTTAAGGTGCTCATATTACCACCAATAATCTCTCCAGTTGCTTCGCCTTCGTGAATCGAAACATATCCTTCATTCTTAATAAACTCTCGATTTTCCTGATCAATGTACCAAGAATCATCACTCCATGTTTCAGATGGTAGGACTTCAATAGGATCAGTAGAAGTTAAGCATTGTAAAAAGTAATCGTTCGTATACTCGAGACCTTTCTCCATTCCAAATGAAGAGAAATGGGGTCCTGAATATGTAACGAGTCCTGTTTTAGTGTAAATTGCATTATTTAAAGCAGTAATATCTGAATAGCCACAGAAAAATTTCGGATTTTCTCGAATTAAATTATAATCGAGGTGTTTCAATAAACCGTTAGAGTTGTATCCGCCAAGTGTCGTCAAAATGGCTTTTACATTCGGGTCTCTAAATGCTTCGTGAAGGTCTTGAACGCGTGAAGAAATAGAAGAGGAAGCAAATTTGTCTATTTCATCAGCATATGTTGAAAATGTAACGTGAAAGCCCATGTCGGTTAACCTTTTTACAGCAAGATTCCTGTTTTCAGTTGAGACAATACTTAAACTACAAGATGGTGAAATCACTCTAATTTCATCACCTTTTTTTAATTTTGTTGGAAGCACTTCATTCATCTCTTTAAATGAAAGAATATTTAGATTTAAAAAATATTTTATCATATGAAATAAAGTGAAAGTGAATTATTTTTTGAAATGGAGTTTTCCTGATTTTTCAGCAGACAGACAGAGGTTTTTTTTGATATGATAGGAAAAGTGATTTATTATAAGTAGTATTTAATATCTATAACATTTGAAAGGTGTGCAAGACGTGGAGAAACAACTTGCAGGCTTGCCGGTACACGTTCATTTCGTAACAGAAATCCGTGAAGGGGCGAGGAAGGAAACCGTTGCTTTTGAAGCAAATGGTCAATACTATGTAAAAGGTCAAGGTACATACGTAACATTCCAAGAGCCGAACGAACAGGGCGAAGTGAAAACAATTATTAAAATTCAAGATGAACAAGTTCTCATTATGCGTTCAGGTGCTGTTTCTATGCGTCAAACGCATGTGAAAGGTGAATGGACAACTGGTACGTACACGAGTGAACTTGGTACGTTTGCATTGCAAACAAAGACTGATAACGTTCTTTTTAAATGGTCGGATGAAAAGAAAAAAGGACAACTCTTCTTAACGTACGCATTGCTTCTAAGTGAACAAGAAGCTGGCAGATATACAATTACGATTAATTTGAAGGAGGCAAAATAATGAATTCTTTAGAACAAGTAAAAGGATTAATTAAAGAAGAAATTCAAGCTGCTGTATTAAAGGCAGAATTAGCGACAGAAGAACAGATTCCAAACGTTGTATTAGAATCTCCAAAAGATAAGACAAATGGTGACTTCTCTACAAATATGGCAATGCAACTTGCACGCGTTGCAAAGAAAGCACCTCGTATGATCGCAGAAGAATTAGTTGCAAACTTCGATAAAGCAAAAGCTTCTATTGAAAAGATTGAAATCGCAGGTCCTGGTTTCATTAACTTCTACATGGATAATAGCTACTTAACAGACTTAATCCCAACGATCGTTAATGCTGGTGAAGCTTACGGTGAAACGAATACTGGTAAAGGTGAAAAAGTACAAGTTGAGTTCGTATCTGCGAATCCAACAGGTGATCTTCACTTAGGACATGCACGTGGTGCAGCAGTAGGTGACACGTTATGTAACTTATTAGCAAAAGCAGGATACGATGTATCTCGTGAGTACTACATTAATGATGCTGGTAACCAAATCCATAACTTAGCTCTTTCTGTTGAAGCTCGTTACATGCAAGCTTTAGGCTTAGAGAAAGAAATGCCAGAAGACGGATACCATGGTGCGGACATCATTGCAATCGGTAAACGTTTAGCTGAAGAGTTTGGCGATCGTTATGCGAAAGCTGATGAAAAAGAAAGTTATGAATTCTACCGTGAGTACGGTTTAAAATATGAGTTAGCAAAACTCCAAAAAGACTTAGAAAGTTTCCGTGTTAAATTTGATGTATGGTTCTCAGAAACATCATTATACAAAAACGGAAAAATCGATCAAGCTCTTGCTGTATTAAAAGAGCGCGATGAGATTTTTGAAGAAGATGGTGCAACTTGGTTCCGCTCAATGACTTACGGTGATGATAAAAACCGTGTATTAATTAAAAATGACGGTTCTTACACGTACTTAACGCCAGATATCGCGTATCACCGTGATAAATTAGAGCGTGGTTTCGATAAGTTAATCAACATTTGGGGTGCTGACCACCACGGTTACATTCCACGTATGAAAGCTGCTATTCAAGCGCTAGGTTACGATAAAGAAACATTAGAAGTAGAAATCATCCAAATGGTACAACTGTATCAAAATGGTGAGAAAATGAAGATGAGTAAACGTACAGGTAAAGCAGTTACACTTCGTGAGCTTATGGAAGAAGTAGGCGTGGACGCAATGCGTTACTTCTTCGCAATGCGTAGCGGTGATTCTCATTTAGACTTCGATATGGACTTAGCTGTATCAAAATCTAATGAAAACCCAGTATACTATGCACAATACGCTCACGCTCGCGTATGCAGTATCCTTCGCCAAGGTGAAGAATTAGGATTAGCTACAGGCGGAGATGTGAACTACAAACTTGTTACTTCTGAGAAAGAGGTAGAGTTACTGAAAAAGCTTGGTGAATTCCCAGCAGTAGTTGCGGATGCAGCACAAAAACGTTTACCACACCGTATTACAAACTATGCATTTGAATTAGCAGCAACATTACACAGCTTCTACAATGCAGAAAAAGTATTAAACCAAGATAACTTAGAATTAAGTAAAGCTCGCTACGAGTTAATGAAAGCAGTACGCACTACACTTCAAAATGCATTAGCAATCGTAGGAGTATCTGCACCAGAAAAAATGTAATTAAGAAAAGCGGAAGCGGCTCGTTCAGAATAGAAGGGGGATGGAGCTCCTGACAGAGAGGCGTACTTTGCCTCGGAGGAAGGCGCGAAGCCACCGAGTATTCTAGTCGATTTTCGCTTTTAGTAAAAGGCAATCACACGATGTTGTGATTGCCTTTTTTTATTGGAGTTTTGTTATATATGATACGAAGAAGTAACAAGAAAATAGAAGGAGAACATACAATGAAGGCTATGAAAAAACAAAAGATAACATTAGTTGTCACATTTGCAAGTGCGATGTTTGTATTACTGAGCGGCTTTGCTTGCGTTCAAACGTTAGATGATATGTGAAAAGCTGGTGATATATATTTAGAAAGTGAGAAGCAAGGAGAGAAAAGTTATGAAGCGAAATTCTCATCATGGGATATTGCTGGTAAAGATATTGAAATTCAGTACGAGACAGATACAGAAGTGACATTTTCTTATGAAACAGATGCAAAACGCGGTAATTTATGCTTTAGTTTGTATGAAAGACAAGGGGAAGGGATAAAAGAGTTAAAGGAAATTTGTGAATCGAAAAAAGGTACTTTCAAAGCTACATTGAACGCAAATGAAAAATATGTCTTAAATATAAGTGGCTTAATGGTGAAAGATGGATTTGTAAAAGTAAAATGGAAAGAGAAATAAAAGGGGTCCTGTAAAAGGACCTCTTTTCTATTGGATAGTATACGTAACCGAAAAGCTAACAGGATTATAGTAAACGGTAGGTGCATGAAATTGAACGTATATATTTCCATCTGTTTTTGCAGTGAAAATTCGGCCGTAGCCATCAGAATAACGCCCAATAAGGTTATGATTTGAGTCATAAACACTGTAACTAGGAGTTTTGCTGTTAGGTTGAATTGTTAGCTCTTGTCCCTTTTGAAGAAAAATAGGTTCTTGTTCAGAACTACTTCCAGTTTGCAAAGAATAAAATTTTGTAAAGTTTTGTTCTTGAGTAGCGGCAGCGGCCTTTGTTTCAGGAATAAACGCGGTAGCACCAGTAATTCCTGCTAAAGTTAATGCACCGGCTAAAATCATTTTTTTCATAGTAGAAAAGCCTCCTTATTAGTTGTAATCATTTTTGTTACAGTTAATATTGTATATGATAATGAGTAGGAGGAAATATGCTTTTATGCATATATGTATTTTCTCAATAAAATGTCACCACTTTAAAGTGGGTTATTTTTAATATAACTAATTGTTTTTTCTTTTGGACTGACAACACAAGATAGATAAAGACTTAATTATATGTTTTTTTATTTTAATTAATTTATATTGAGAAATAGAAAAGTGAAAAGTGAATTATTTGCATATTTTTAATGAGGATATAGATGTTATTACTTTTAAAAGAAAGGTGGGCTTTTCTGAAAAACATAAATATATAATGTTTTATAAATTAAGGAGAATTCTATGAGGGTGTTCAATCTTAGCCAAAATATGATATGTAAAATAGGATAATCGGTTAACCTAAAGGTGCCTTATAATAATGAAGTAAAAATGGGGAACAACAATTAACTATTGATTTTTGGTAACAATTCTAGAATAATAGACTATGGAAAAAATTTGTTGTTTTTTGGGGGAATTACGAAAAAAGCATGTCTGTACTATTTATTGATGAAATGCTAATAGGAAATGTTGTAATTGCTTTAAATAATGTTATTACAATCAAGGTAAGTATACTTACATTTATAACTACCTAACAACTGAGTAGGTAATCCTCAAAACTTCTTATTTATTTAAAGAGTTAGGGATTTGGTGCTAATCAACTTGTTTTTTTAGATTAGATAAAAATAATGAGGAGATATACACCTCGTATTTTTGATTCAATACCACTTATATATATATTAATACATAAATATATATAAGTACATATAAATATTTTATTATTCGTAAAGAAATTAAAAATTCCTAGCGGATAGATAATATGTAGGTTTATTTTAATTTTTTGACATAGATCTAGAATCAGATCTATCAGGAGAAACCCTTTTTCCTGACACCCAGTTATATACTCCAAAAATGAAAAGACTGATTCCCGTATTTCTGCCAAATTCACATGAAATCAGTTGAAAATCACAATCGTTTTTATTTACCCCCAAACTTGTTCCACTTTATTCAGATTTGGAGAATATTTCTTTTATCTTCATAGACAAACAATACTTCGTCCGTAATATTTTAATCATATAACGCTGATGTTAAAATGTTTTTTGCATCAACTTATTGCGGTATTTAACTAAATATCAAATGTTTTAATACATGGACACTATCAGCCGTACTTATGATGACAGAAAGTTTATCTTCTAATGATATTCTGTAAAATATGAGTATTTTAACTCGTTCCACATTTATAAGCTTTTTTGCTGGTATGCTGAATGCGACTATAATCCGTAATTTTCGTTCTTTTTTCAGAACGATAAGTATGGAAGTTGATAGGATGCACATTTGCTGTGAAGTAGTTAGTCTATATTTGCCCGCACTAAAATCTTTTACACGTAGAATAATCATTTTATAATTCCTAAGGCACAAAAAGAAGACTGGTTGTCATGAGTTTCGTCTGGAATGCGTTTTAAATCATTTTTTTCTGATTTTAAATGTATTCCAGTATCTGTCGTCTATATGTATTTATTATTTAAACTTCCTTATTAAGGTTTATCTATGTTCCTATTAAAAAATATAGGTCAAAAGTACATAATTGTAGGCGTGTTGAAAATGTTAGATACACTTATAAAAAATCAAGTTTCAAGTTGTTAAGTAGTAGTGAAGGGGGAAGAGAAATCATAATAACTATCAAAAATACGTAGGTAAAATGGTTGAATAATAGAATTTTCGACATAACATGTTTGTACCAGAAACTATTTATATTTTAAATTATGGGGAGGCTAACATAGAGTATGTATTTGAAGAGAATTACTTCAATTTTTTCGATTATAATGATTTTTATATTTACTATAGGACAGAGTCTTTTGCCTATAGTGGCTAATGCACAAGAATTAAATACCACAGGGATTGTAGATAGCTTTACATTTGATAAAGAAAAATTAGGTTACTACGAACGAATGGGAATAAAAGTGGAGTTTAGTGAAAAACCTGGAAATAGGATAAAGCCTGGGGACACACTAACGTTAACGTTACCTCCAGAATTAAAAGGGTTTAGTGACACGATTCAGTTAGATGATTATGGTACTTGTAAAGTAAATGCAGGTACTGTGGTATGTACATTCAATGACAAGGTGGAATCAGAAAAAGATATTCAAGGCCATTTTTATTTTACAGTTCAATCCACTTATGCGGAAATAGATCAAGAGAATAAGGTTGAGACAAATTTAGGTACAATTTTAGATAAGCAATCTGTCACAGTTACTGGTCCAAGCGGTGGTGGTACAGATCCTGGAAAGGGCCCCTTTTCCTATAAGGTGGGTGATATTCGAGCAGAAAATACTAATGAAGTAAATTGGTATTTAATTGTAAACTATAACAAAGAAGTCTTAAGTAGTAATATTGATTTGACTGATACTTTGCAGGGAGGTCAAACGCTTAATAAAGATAGTTTCTATTTTGATTATGATAACGGTAATCCTGAAGACCGTAAAACTTTATCATTAGAAAAATTCGTAGCTGAAGGTTATGGAAAGATTCAGTTTAATAGTGACGAAACCGCTTTTGACGTTGAGATTGATAAGGCCAAAGCGAGTGGTAATACAGTTACGATTGGTTATAAAGCTAATATAACTGAAAGCGGAAAGAAACAAGAGTTTCTTAAGAACGAGTATACGATTAAATATCAAGTTAAAGACGAAGAGCAAGTTTCTGATTCGGATGGAGCTAAAGTTGAAAATATAATATCTGGTGGCGGTGCTGGAGGTAATAAGACTACATCTATTACAGGGACGAAGAAATGGAACGATAACAATGCAACAGATCGTCCAACAACAATCAAAGTAGACTTATTACAAAATAATAAAGTGGTAGACACGAAAGAAGTAACAGCAGAAAAAGATTGGAAGTATGAATTCAAAGAGTTAGCAGTGTTCGATAAAAATGGAGCAGCATACGAGTATAAAGTGAAAGAACAACCGGTACCAGGATATGAATCCAAAGTAGAAGGTTATGACATTACAAATACAAAAGTAGTACAAACGACAAACGTTTCGGGAACGAAGAAATGGGAAGACTACGACAATAAATTCAACACACGTCCAGGAAGCATCAAAGTACAACTGCTTCAAAATGGAACAGAATTTAAAACAGAAGAAGTAAAAGCAGATAAAGAAGGCAACTGGAACTTCAGCTTCAAAGATTTACCGAAGTATGATGGAGAAGGAAACGAAATCCAATATACAGTAAGTGAAGTGAAAGTAGACGGCTACGAGACAAAAGTAGAAGGAACGACAATTACGAACACATACAAAAATACAGACAAAACCGAAGTAAGTGGTAAGAAAGTCTGGGAAGACTACAACAACAAATTCAACACACGTCCAGAAAGTATCAAGGTTGAATTGCATCAAGATAATAAAGTGATACAAGATGCGACAGTGAAAGCTGATGAAAAAGGCAACTGGAACTTCAGCTTCAAGGATTTACCGAAGTATGATGAAAAAGGCAATGAAATCAAGTACACAGTAAGTGAAG